>DAOVGE010000168.1 GCA_030672605.1 Methanosarcinales archaeon | reverse complement strand
GTTTTATTTTCCATGTTTTATCAGAGCATTTCTCTCTGATAACACTACCTAATCTGGTAGGTGGATCTTCAGGTCACTCAATCCTTGCAGCGAAAAACCTCTAAAATCGTGACGACAAAAAAGATGTTTGTTCCAATTCACCTGACTTTCGGTGAATTGAAATAGTCTGTCCTTTTATCGTCACAGAACACATGTAGAATTACCAATGATAACGATGTGATTGAAGAATAGACGTTTGGAAAGGGTGGAATGTATCATATTTGCGTGACACCTTTTGGGCGGTAATTTACGTTTCACCGAAAATCGAGAATTCACTGAAAGTCGGGTTGAATGTGAATATGTGCTTGCCTCTGACGAGCGAGCTGGATGTGGTCTCGATTGGGCGGTCTGTTTGTTTGAGATAGACGACGACCGGGTACACTGGTAACCCGTACCGCGCAACGATCCTTGCATGGTACGCGAGCATCATAGACCGGCATGTTCGAGTCGTATCTGGTCTGGAATTCAACGTGAAGGAGGGACTCTTCGTCGCCGGTCATCTCCGCAAGGAAATCCACGACGCGAACGCCCGACGGAAGAGATTCGGAGATCTGCTTGAGGTCTGGCTTGCTTCCGAGGATCAGCGTTGCAATGTCCGCCGAGAGTTCAGGCGAGATCTCATTTTATGGTGGAGTCATACTGCATGCTGGGCGATAGTTGGTGCGGGGGTTACTAAATGGTGTGTGTTTAGCTGAGGTGGAAAAACCACGAGATTTCACGAGATTAACACAAGAAGATGGTGGTATTTCGTGGAAATCCGTGTAATCTTATGGTTAGCTAAACACGTACAAAAAACCACAGAATCCATCAGAATCAGGAACAATCAAATCCCGAATTGCGGCACTACCATCAGATACTTCGCTGCTCGATCACCCCTGATCGCCGCTATCGCCACAGGATTACAGTCAGCAACTAACAGCTCATGACCCAACCGACCAGCCTAAACACTCAAACCGGGATCCCGTGACTCGTTTCACGCGCCACGTGTACGGGATGTCCGGATCTGGCACTCAAATGTTTCTCACGCATCTGTCTTTCAACCATGCGCATCGATTCAGGACTTAACGCTTCCGTGCCACACCCTGTGCATCTGATCCCATGCAGATGCCTGACAGTAACCCGCTCACCATCCACAACCGTATTGACCACGATGTCATCAACACGCTCGAAACGTCCGCCGCATTCACACCCTTTCATGATCACAGCACCCGCCGCCTCCAGCCCTTCTTTGATCTCATCTTCTGTCATCTGCGGTACGCTCACCGGTGCGCCTGGGATGCATATCGGATATTCTTCGTTCATGGTTCAGTCCTCGAATGCTGTTATCACAACCACAGTCGTCCCATCTGGCTGCGCTATAAGTGTGTATACGACCCGTATCTTCTTAGTTGGTGGTATTGTGCCGAATGCATTATAACGATTGGGGCGGTCTCGATCAGGTGCGTGCATACCATGCAACAACACCGTCTTGATCTCATACTCTTCCACATGATGCCCGCGCTGCTTGATGTGCCGCCATTCGATGGAATATCTGCCATCCAGCACAAGCATCCGGACATACTGTTTGATTTGATCCGGATTCGTACTTGCTCACTTGTTGGGATAATTCGACGCAACACCTGTTTTCGCTTGTGCGGTATAACGGTTGTGGCTGCGTGGCTGGCATTGTCGATACTACAGCCCAGCACTGTCTGAAAATCAAGTGATTTATCACCGCCGATTAAGAAGGGGGCGATTGCCCACCCCCCTCATCTCAGAACGGTACAAGAAAGTTGCTGATTCTGATGGATTCTGTGGTTTCCAACCTTTGCGCCCTTGCACCCTCGCGTCTTTGCGTTTCTCTGATTTAACGAGAAAGTCGAGAGAGACGAGAAAGACGAAGGAGTGGCGCCCGCGATTGCTGCAACACGAGGGCAGGCTACTGCTATCGACCACAGAAAACGGCAGAACCAGGAAAGTTGCCATTCATACGTACTTAGGAACGCATTAGTTGCCATCTGTAAGCCGGAAACCGTCTGTCCAATCCCTACAACGCCTCTGCATTCGTTATAGTCTGATTTCGTACATTTTGGTCTGAGTGAAGACAGTCCGTTTTCGCCCGATCCCGCGTTACGACTCTTTCGATGGTTCGCATTAAACTCCGAATAGCTGGTCTTATCCTGGCAGTTGATCAGAGAACACCGGACTTTCTGATTTTTCCACGTTGTTCCGCAGGCTTGACTCTCGTGGGCGTTACCATCCACGCATGTCTGCTGGTCGGGATTACCCCCGAACGTGCGGGGTAGCAGGTATAGGCAATCTGTGATGCAACTTCTTGTCAACAGACGGAGGGTGCAGAGGTTCACAGAGGGTTGAAAACGGTCTCGAAACTCTTGCGTTCCTCCGCGGTGATAAATCACTTGATTTTCAGACAGTGCCGAGTTGGCATAATGCAGGATTTGCAGGCGCGGGACTTGATTATGTGCTGGGTGCTGGCAATCTCGATAGTGGATCGTCTCAGGCAGCAACCCAATCCATAATACGTATGCGCCAGATTAGTCCCACGGGAAATAACCAAAATTCCGCAAAATCGATAGAACCGGGAGGATACGATGAAAGAATACATACAGACCATAAGCGAACGGAAGAACCTGAGTATGGATCAGGCAGAATCTGCCATCGCAAGCATATTCACGGATGCGACTGATACGCAGATCGGGGCATTTCTGATCGGTCTCAAGATGAAAGGAGAGACGATCGACGAGATCGCCGGATTTGCCCGCGGCATGCGTGCTGCGGCACGCACCATTGCGCCGGATGTCGGAGGGACGCTTGTTGACACCTGCGGCACAGGCGGCGACGTCCACAACACATTGAATGTCAGCACAGCCGCCGCAATCGTCACAGCCGCCGCAGGAATTCCGGTTGCAAAGCACGGAAACTATGCGATCACATCAAAGTCAGGGAGCGCGGATGTGCTGAAGGCTCTCGGCATACGAATCGATCTTCCGCCCGAGAAGGTTACGGAATGCATAGAGAAAGTGGGGATAGGCTTCCTTCTGGCGCCGGTCTTCCACCCGGCAATGAAGCGTGTCGCAGCTCCGAGAAGGGAGCTTGGCGTGCGAACCGTATTCAATATCTTAGGACCGCTCACCAATCCTGCAGGCGCGAGAGCGCAGGTGATCGGGGTCTTTGATTTGGATTTGTGCGAGACGATTGCTAATGTGCTGGCTCTTCTCGGAAGCGAGCGTGCCATGGTCGTGCACGGCGATGGTATGGACGAGATCTCAAACATCGGCGAAACAATGATCGCATCGCTCGAAGACGGACTGGTCTCGACATACACTGTCAAACCGGAGGATTTCGGGTTTGAGAGGGCAACGATCGCGGATATTGCTGGTGGAACTCCTGAAGAGAATGCCCGCGACATCGTCTCGATATTTGAAGGATCAGAGGGTCCAAGACGGGACATCGTGGTTCTCAACAGCGGCGCTGCGATTCATGTCGCAGGAAAGGCGACTGATCTGGAGTCAGGGGTCAGGAAGGCAGAGGAGATAATTGACAGCGGCGCAGCGCTGGCACGGCTGCGAGCGTTCGTTGAGTTTGCTGGATAGTTGTTTGCGGCTGACCTGTATGTACAGCGATCTCTGTAATGGCAGATCTTAGGGCTTGCAGAAAAATAAAGTAGCATTTTTGGCAGGTAGACCCCCCATATAAAAAGCTTGATAGCGGACAGTTATGGGTCTTTGATATCTCGCGTTGCAATGCAAAAACGACCAGTCATAGCGGTTATTTACCAGAGCTCACCCCACTTTGGTTTCGAGGAGTTTGTCATGAATTTAGTCTATTTCTGGCAGTTTTTATCACGAATTTCACGAATGGACGAATGACACGAATTTATTCCTTTTTAACATTCGTGAAATTCGTTTATTCGTGTCATTCGTGATCCCTAAGCACTTAATATCACGCCAGCACAATTCATCTACAAGACGCTTGCAACGCGAATTACCAGAGAGCCACAGTTATACACATGAAGAAAGTTAAAATTTCCTGATTCTGATAGATTCTGTGGTTTCCAATCTTTGCGCCCTTGCGTCACCCTCGTCTTTCTCGTTCCACTGATCTAACGCAAGGTCGCAAAGGTGAGAGAGACGAGAAAGTTGAGAGAGATACGCCCGCGTTTTTCACATACGCGAGGGAGCTACCGTTAGCGACCACCGAAAGCATCAGAAATAGGAAATTTCAATATGTTATTTTTCGGTGACGACTTACTGTGGAGACACAGCAACTGATACCCATACAACAGGATCGCCAATCGGCGGGTTTTTGGTATCTACTTCAAATCAGGGGGGTAGAAAGGATAGCCACAGAGAGCTCAGAGATCACAGAGTTTTTCCCCCTCTGTGGCAGATACTATGAATAAGGATTAATACAGATTTTACGCCCCTACTTTTTAAAATGGGTGCGATTTTTGGCACTTACTCAATATTGTGTGGATATCCACATATAAAACCACAAGATTATACAAGATTAACACAGAAATCCTGTGGAGATGGCAACGCCTTTGCTTCGCAGACTGTGTAATCTCGTGGTTCCCACCACAAGTTATTGAGTATATGCGATTTTTGTTCTTTGCGCCACCCGCATCCTCTTTCCAATTTAACGAGAGAGACGCGAAGAGTGACCATCACACTATACTTCGCACCGCCACAAACTGAGCTTTTTTGCAAATGTGTCCGTGGTGTGTTGACGCCACGCGAAAGACGTGAAGATATAGATAACACCCTTCGCGTCTTTGCGACTTTGCGTTGAATTTGAGAATAAAAACGCAAAGACGCGAGGGCGCAAAGATTAAATAAACCTCTTGATTGGTAACCCTGTTGTATGTGCTCTGATCTTGTGTATTCATGGTCAAATTGGCAATTACAAAAATCGCAGTTTATGCCGATGCCAGGTATAATTAGGTTTTTTGCCCAAAACCTACTTTTATTAGGGTGGATTACTTATGCACCTAATGATACATCTAGGTGCATAATTAGGGCAGCCAACTGCCCTGTGGAGATAAAGAAGTATGAAATATCTGGTTCATAGGATCGTGAGATGTATCGCGCCCACAATCGCAAGCAGGAAACCGGCAACGCTGATGAACATAACGAATGCCAACGGCGGACTTCTGGATGCGTGGGACTGCCGCAAGAATCACCTATTCGCAGACTCTGAAATCGGGTATTATGAACTGAAGAGAACCGAGAAGAATGCAATTGTCCTGTTCTTCAATCATACTCGGCTCGGCGAACTGCTGCAGAAGAGGTCGGTTACAAAGTTCCTGACCGAATGCGGATACAGATCGGATTCCATCGAATACGCATTGAGCATGTTAAGAGCGCGGTATGCCGTCAGAGGATGCCCGCCCGAGATTGGAGTATTCCTTGGAATCCCGCTGAAGGACGTCAAAGGGTATATGGGCTTAAATTCCCTCAGGAACACGGGGTGCGGGATGTGGCGGATTTACGGAGACCCTGTGCCATCCGAAAAAAGGATGGATGAATACCGCAGTGCGAGGGACGTGGTGACCAGGCGCCTCTTCTCAGGAGAGGATCCGGTCAATATCATACGATTGTGTAAACCGGATGAACTGGCTTGATCGGGGATGTTAGGATGCAGGAACGAAAAATATGGGAATTTAAGAATCAAACGATCTGTTCGATCCTCGGACTGGCGTTTGACGACAGGGAACTGGGTGCGGTCTGTAAACGGCTGAAACTCGACTGCGGTTCGACGGCTTATGAGATGCATGGCGGACTTGTTCAGGCTGCTGCAAGCCAGAACAAGATATCCAAGCAACTGGACAAGATTCTGAAGAGCCGGTTCGAACGATACGAAAAGGACGTCAGACGCCTGCAGCAGGAAGAGATTTACAAGTATATCGGGAATGGCGGGACTGTCGAGAATGGCACGAAAGTCCTGGATACTCCCCTGTCTGCAATTATCTGGTTTGCTGTGCGGAATCCGCGTGGAGATATCGATGAAATCGAGGCAATGGTCTTTTCAATGACCCATATGTACGAGCACCGGGCATCGAGATTCTACGACACGTTCCGTAGAGCATTGCCAGGCGGCGTTCCTGAGAACGCTCTGAAAGAGCTAAACGATCACCTGAAAGCGAACGAAAAGCTTCAGACAAAGTGCAACCGATTGGAACGGAAGAGAGAGCAGATGAAGTCAGAGATCGAATCCGTTAAGGACGATAGATCAAGGATCTCAACTGCGTTGGATGAAGAGAAGCGATTGAATCAGAAGCTGACGCGTGATCTGGAGGAACTCGGTTTCGGGGATGCGCTCGATCGGACAGAAACTCTGAAGAAAGAGATCGACTTTTTGACCGAAGAGGTAAAGACGCTAACCAGGGAGTTGTCGAAGAGGGATCTGGAAGCTAGCGTGGCGTCCTGCGAACTTACAGAGGTTGCAGGTACCGATTGCGTCATGGAGCCGGATATCGAGGATTGCGTGAAGAGTGTTGATCTGAACGGCATGAAAGTGACTTACATCGGTGGAGTAGAATCGCTCATGCCGCATTACAAAGAAACGATCGAATCCTTTGGCGGCACATTCTGCTACCACTGCGGGCACTGCATACAGGGAAAGAAGGAGATCGAGATGCTTGTGGATAAAACGGACATGGTATTCTGCCCGGTTGATATAAACAGCCACAATGCGTGCAGGTACGTCAAGAAGGCGTGCAAGCTGAGAGGTAAACCATGCCGGTTCCTTCGCAGTTCGAGTCTCAGCATGCTAATCCGGGAACTGGAGAGTCGCAACCCCGCAGTTGCCGTGCAATAGCCGCGAAGACAATCCGCACCAGGGCATACGAAGCCACACTTATTTATACCTCGATAACAGAGGTTCTCGCACATGACCGGCTGGAAGGATACACTGGAACGGATCGCGCTTGCGCTTGGCATATCGATGCTGCTCGGAATGATACTGATGCCTAACGACTTCAGACCTGCGGTCGGCAACGCCGCCGGCATATTCCTTGAACCGCTGACTTATGTTCTGCCGATTCATATGGTGCTCTTTGTGATGGCTGTTGCCACCGGACTGTATGCTTCGCTCATCCAGAAGTACACAATCGACTGGGATCTCATGCGCAGCTTCAGCGAGAAGATGAAGGGGTTTCAGAAGGAGTACCGGGAAGCGCAACTCGCCGAGAACAAGCAGAAACTGAAGAAACTGGATGAACAGCGTGCTGCAATGATGGGGGATCAGGGCAAGATGATGAAGCAGCAATTAAAACCGATGGCATACATCAGCATCCTGACACTGCCTATGTTCTTCTGGGCATGGGAATTCATCAAGCTACAGACGGACCTCATCATGGTCTTCCCGTTCTGGGGCGAAAAATTATTGAATGATCCGGCTCTTTTTGGCGTCTTCTACTACTGGATCGTCTGGTACATGATCTGCTCGCTTCCGGTCAGCCAGGTGATCAGGAAGGCACTCGACATCGGCGGGGCATGAGAACATATCAATAGGTCCGGTCTGCAAAGCAGCGGTGCAGCCCTTTCCACAAGAGTTCTGTGTTAATTTTGTGTAATCTTGTGATTTTGCATGTGTTTAGCTGAGGCGAAAAAAAACCACGAGATTTCACGAGAAGATGGTAGTACATACAAGATATTGGCGATATGTTCGCATGTTATATCCTGCCCCCTCCTACTTTTTCGTGAAAATCCGTTGCGGGGTTAGGGCTTGCCAAAAAATAACCTGTTAAAATTCGTGTCATTCGTCCATGTCGAGTAGGACTCATAGCGCACCTCTTGTTTTGGGGTAATAGCCCCGAGGTTACTATGAGCCTAGGGTGATGAAAATCATCCATATTTAGGCAATTTTTGCCCCATAAAACCATATGATTTTTATTCCTCCTTCGCCCACCCGTTTAAAAATGTTTATGCTCTCGGTAAATAATTGCTCTTTGTAAAGTTTTATT
>DAOVGE010000060.1 GCA_030672605.1 Methanosarcinales archaeon | reverse complement strand
CTTCTGCATCGATACCCCATTTAGCAGAATGAGTGCCCATCTTGCCCATACAAAACAGAGAAGAGCCCGCGTATTGTTAACGTGTCTGGCATTTGGCAGTACATGGACTCACTCATTCAAGCCGGTCGTTGTTTTGGCTTTTCCCATATAACGATGTGGTCTTTTTTTGCGAGGCCTGCTTACCCCTGCGGAAATCGCTTTTGTGGCTGCCATGGATCCGGAAGACCGCGTCCGCGCCCAACCGATGCAACATGACAATCAAGAAATACGAACAATAGTAGCGATCTCCCAATATAATATCGCCTGTGGATATGCTGCCCAATGTCTGGCGCAACAGAGCATGTTCGCCAGTTTCCTTGCCCTTGTAAGGTCCAATCGCTGCTGTCAAGGACTGCTCCGCAAGATAATGAGACTATAGCGACGATACAGACAATTTGAAAGCTTACACCCGGTTTCTGCACTTCAGGCTGTGGATATGTCTTCTGGTTTTCAGGGGTATCTGGCATCGAGACTGTCGTTCAGTCTACAAGCTTAACCAAAGCGATCTTTCCATTTCAGATCCCTCTTCTGACTTCAGATGTAGTAATCTCCCCGTCTCACGCACCAATAGCCTGACAAGGCTTACAGGCAGGCGAAATCTGGCTTTGCAATATGATTTGGTGTTTGATGAGCAGGCGGCTCGCCTTGTGCCACTCGTTCCGCAAGCACCTTTGCTACTGCATTTTGGCAGGAGTGATCCGAACTGATTACCTGTGACAAAAAAGCACATAAAGTGACCATAGGGGGAAAATACGGTCCCGATAACTACCCACTTATTCATCCATAATATTCTGGATGGTTTCAGCCGAAAGGATATCGCTGAAGGGCAAAGCGTCTCCTTAGTGCGCTTATCTGGTGGGAAATCCGTTTGCGGATGGAATCGAGCATTGTTGACACCTCGTTTGTGGATTCGTAATAATTTACGGAACTTTATGCTAACAAAATAAGATGTCAAGTACATATACTTTATTGATTCTATTTGGATTATTTTCTTAAGGTAGTGGCATTGGCGGCAGATGCCACTGTTTTTGAGACTTTTTCGTACCAAGTCTCATCCGTCAGAACCGGCAAACTCCATTGGGTCATTTGCCGGCGAGCCCGTACTCATCCAGCCGATCCCTTGCAATCTCTCGCAACTCCTGATGCTCACGCAGAAAATCAGCCATCAGCACTGCGGCATGAGCCTTGCATGCCCCGCATACTAGAGCCCCGTTCCTGCACTCGTTGTAGATCTCCGCAACCTCCTCGTCATCAGGTATCAGGTGAAACAGGAGCAGTTCATAGACCGAACATTGATCCGGATCGCCGCCGAGCTTCTTCTGCTCCTTAAGCGTCATCCTGCCGCCGGTCTTCGCCCTCTTCACCTTGGCGGAAGCCTCCTCCGGTTTTTCGGTCAGCGCGATGATGCTGTCAGGAACGCTGCTTGACATCTTTCCGCCGGTAATCCCGCTCATGAACCGGTGGTAAGTTGCTGCCGGCGGCACAAACCCGTAGCCTCCGAATTCGATCTCGATTGTGCGCACAATTGACTCGATCGCATCAAATACGTTTGCATCAGCCGCAACATCGACATGCTCCTCGTACTGCTTCGCATCATAGCCCATGCCGGCGATGGTTGCGGCTATCGCAGAGAGTGCCGCGGGTGGCGCTGATTTGCCGCGTACGCTGATGTATTGTCCTGTGTGCTCGTAGACCTCGTAATGGGAGGTGTGCGTATCGTCGGTCATGTGCGTGCTCAAGCGCTGCTCCGTACTCGTACTCGTCCTGACCTCGCACCTAAACATCCGCATCTTGCTCGCAAGCCCGCGCACGAGGCGGATGTGCGGGTCCTGATCTGCGCCGACCGGGATTACGACTGGCTTTGGACCGTGGTACTCCGCAATCTGCGGCTGAAGGATGTCAGCGCTCTGCACAAGCGCGCTCTGTAGGTGTGCGATACTGGTCTCCCCGCTGAACCCGTAGATTGCGCTCAGTTCGGAGATGTTCGTCTTCATACCCAGCTCAAACGCTAGATCGCGCACAGGAGAGCACTCCGACTGGAAGTAGATGTGTCCGTCCGGCTCAAACCCGAGTGCGATCAGACTGAGAAGATACTCGTCGATACCAACCCGGTGGCAGTCCTGCCACGACGTCCCGCGGACCGAATGCGCCTCCATATCGGCGATTCCGACGAACGCGTCGCCGCCCATGCGCTGATGCCAGATAATCTCCTCCATAACCATCTTGTTTCCGAGATGGATCTTGCCTGACGGCATGAACCCGCTCATCACCGAAAACGGCTTCTTGTTGACGATTGCGTCCAGCACGGGCTCGTAACCCCTGTGCCCGAAGATGATTCTCCTTCGCATGTACGGACAAGGGTCTGGGGTGTACGGGAGTAGATCTTCGAATGCTTGTATCCCAAACTCCTCAAACAGCTTGGAATAGTCTTCAATTCCGGCGGATGTCCACGGATCGATCTGTGTTGCCATGTTGATGCCTACTGATGCCTTAACTTTACCTGATAGCTTAATGAGGGGCTTTCAAACAAATAGTTTACCGTAATACTTCGGATCGGTTTGGAAAATATAACGCTGCTCCAACGCTCGTGAATCGGCTCTTTGGCAATTCGCGAGTGCAAGCGTCTCGTAGATGAATTGTGCTTGCGTGATCTTAAGTGCTTAGAGATCACGAATGACACGTTTGAACGAATTTCACGAATGCTAAGCCAAAATAAATTCGTGTCATTCGCACATTCGTGAAATTCGTGATTGCGATAGCATCGCCGAAGGCATAAAAATTGACAGAAACAGACCAAATTCCTGGAAAACACCTCGAAACCAGAGTGGGGTGAGTTGGGTAACTAACTGATATAATTGGTCGTTTGAATACTTTCACGCGAGATACCAGAGACCTCGTAAATCCGAAGTAGGATAAGCTGATACGGTACAATAACTATAAATAATTCCGGACACGTTAGTGATACATAAACCGAAAGGAGGATGATTTAATATGTGTAGCGTTGGTGATGTTACCAGTGTCGATGTGGCTTCGCTCACTCCGAGCGAGTACGAATGCATGGATTGCAACAACAAGTTCAAAGGGCTCGGACGGAGAGTCAAGTGTCCGACATGCAAATCAGGCAATGTCAAGAAGATCAAATGATCGATTGTGAGACAATTGAGCTCGGTTTCGATGAGATTCTGTACCTCTGCGGCAGAGGTGGCGTAATCGGTATCGTGAAAGCGGGTGCCGATCAGTGGTTCATCGAGACCGATGATTGTGAGATCGCGTTGTTCACAGAAGAGGACGATCTCTTCGTTGCGTCCGGGTTTGACACGGACGCGCGGATGATTGAGGGGATCAGGTGCATGCTGTATCTTGTGCGAGAGATTCGCTCCCCCCTGATCGTTCTCCCGAAGGACCACCCGGCATCCGGCAGACTGCAAATCGTTGTCTCTGCCGGTGAGAAGACCACAATCAGTTGCGAAATCACACCGGGAACGCATCCGGAGCAGGACGTGCTATGCGGAGGCAGCGAATTCGACGGCATGCAGATCGCAGGGGTTTCTGGCGGTGTGCAACTGCAAAATATCGATCTCAGTAAGATTGATATACGGATATCAAATATGTAAGTGTTAGTGATCGTATGGACAAAGATAACGGAAATGTTGCTGTTGCGGTCGGCGACACGGTTCGGTACACCGGCACCGGCTCGATCGGCAAGGTGAAGAGGGTCATGAATCGTGACCACGAACTATGGGCACGCGTCGATGGTACCGGTCTCTGGTACGATACAGCGGAACTTGAGGTTCTTGGAGAGGAGTTCGAAGTGACAGAATGGGACAAAGAACTGACCCTTGAAGAGCTAAAGAAAGTAGAAGAGCGCAAAATGGACAGTATCAGCCGCGCTCAGCAGATACTTGAAGTAGAACTCTGCGAAACCGGCGGATGAAACCAGATATCGGCATTGTCATCCACGGTCCCGAGATAATCGACTCGGGCGGCGCACACCACGTATTAGATGTGCTCTCTGAGCATTATGAGGTGACAGCGGTTCTTGGCGGGACGATGGGGCGTGCCGCCGTACTCGATGCGTTTCTCGAGGATCGAATCGATATCAGCAGAAATGTACGCCCGAGCGAGGCAATCGATTCCCTCTCGTGGGCGGATGTTGTTATACTGCTGAATCGCGGAAAGTCCCTTGATAGCGGGATCGAATTTGGCAAGGTCGTAATCGCGCGTGCAAAGGAGATCCCTATCGTCCAGATCGAGGATCCAATGGAGGGCGGGGTTGCAATACCATGGAATGATGCCATATACTGGGCAGAATCGATCGGGGATCTGCTCGGTCTTCCTGTCTGGCTGCCGCCGCGACCAGAGGATGTCCGACTGGTTCACACAACCCAGGCAACCCCGGAGCTGACGCGCAGGCGGATCAGCAATGTTCTTCCGGGCGAGACGATACGAATCGGCGGGATTGTTGTCGGAACAGCGACATCAGAGAATATTGAGATCATCGCTGATTGCGGCAGGATCGTTGCGATCGCCGGTGCGAGGATGAAGGAACATGGGATCGAAAAGATCGGGAGAATCGATCTCGAGGGTGCGATAATCAGAACCGGCTCGATCCGAAGGACACAGCATACGCCAAGAATCGGTGCCATCGAAGAGAAGAGTGGGGGTATGCGTGTTGTGCTCATCGATCACAACGCCGAAGCAGCATTCGAGCTTGCAGCGGGAGCCGATCTGGCAATAACGGTCGGGGATGACACAACAGCAATCGCCGGCGACATCCTCTACCGGCTCGGAATCCCCATAATCGGGATCACCGACATGGACAGTGATCATGTACTCTCTGACGCAAGCATACTTCCCGGATCCGCGGTACTACAACTCGAATCCGGAAACGATGATCTTGTTGGGAATATAGTGCGTGAGCTGATATTTGACGGGGAGAACTACGTGAATGTAGCGGCACAATCGATCGAATCGATCAGGGAGCAGGTAATCGAGATTGCCGGGGAGCGGTTGATCGATGTTGTGCGGTGGTGATGCAAGAACCGTGAAACGCATCCGGTGCCCCCTGCACAACCTTTAATAATCTCCCGACCATATATATTCCATAATGCCGGGAAGTAGGGGCTCGGGGGTTATGCATAGGAACGAAAGCGCACAGAGTAGCATAGATTTTCTGACAGCAATCTCCATATTCCTGCTTACGCTTGCGTATCTCCTGCTCCAGGTTCCAACGATCTTCGCACCGTTTCAGTCCCAGAGTACCGACCTCCAGCCGGTTGCATACCGGACCGGCATGATCCTTGCAGAGGACACAGGCTGGTGGGATGGTGCAGCTGGCGGCGGTCCTGACTGGGAGCACGCGTCTCTGAACGATATCTGCAGAATCGGGCTTGCTGCAAACAAACATAATCCAAACAACTTCTCGGAACTGATGAATCGCGGAAAAGTATGCGTTTTGAGCGAAAAAAAGATAAAACGGCTGGATTCGATATATGACTCCGCGATGCACAACTGGATCGGGGACCGGCTCGGCTTAAACATCATCAGAATATACGCATACAACATCTCGCTGCAGTACCTCAACGGCACGAGCGCAGAGCCCATGTATGTTCCGAACAACACGAATCCCGCTCTTTGCATCGGGAATCGGATTCCCGAGACAACGGAAGTTGAGAAGATGGAGCGCCTCGTTGCTGTCGAGGGTGATTGCGGGGTTGGATATCTGCATACCACTGCAACCACAAACACATCAGGGACTATGCTGAGCCTGCCGCGGCTGGATTCATTCACGGTCAAGTGGGCGGACTTTGCCAACGAGAGCCGATCCGCGGATGCCGGATTGTTGGTGGTCCTGAACAACACGAATCAGCATTATAACAACGCATCAGTCATCAACAAGTCCGGTCTCTTTGTCGGGGGCTGGCATTCGTTCAACAAGACCGTAATCGACGGTCTCTGTGATTCCAACGAGATCGCGGTAAACGTCTCGTGGTGCAACGTATCATATATGTGGGTCAATCGGTCGGACTGGGGCTGCACTGTTGGGGATATCACGATGCCGTCTGCGAAACTGGTGGTGTGTATATGGTAACCGATTTTTTTGTGAGACTTTTTATTATCTTCCGGAATGTGTTCGGAAAACCGCAGAGAGCACGTAGAGCGC
>DAOVGE010000188.1 GCA_030672605.1 Methanosarcinales archaeon | reverse complement strand
TCACGGGCGTTACACAGGTCGCAACGGTCGGGGATGAAGAGGCGATCGTATCACCGAAGGAACTACGTCCGGCGTTTCGTACGACTGCCCGGAACTGGCAGCGCAAGAATCGCTGGAGACCGCAAACATCACGGCTGGTGTGTATGCAGTCTTCGGGGAATCAGAAAGATCATTGAATAGGCTGTTGCAGCAGACGCTTGGCGTTGGCATAATCACTTTCGTGGACCAATCGAGCATCAATGCGACAAAAGTGCTCTACACCAAAAAGACAGAGCGCCTCTCGGTAACGGTCACCAATACAGGAGATGTGCCGTGCTATGTCTGCCCTGATGTTCTGTTGCGTATCAGCGGGCGAGAGCAATCGTATAGGGTGGTTGACGATCCCCTGTATCTGCCAGCTGGCGGGAGCGAGTCCCCCTCTTGCAGGATCGATATGACCGATGCAGACATCGCAGACAACCAGATCGTCCCGGTGCATGTCTCTTACGGAGAGCGTGAGGAGATGCTCGGGAAGGGTCTGGACAAGGACCTCCCTCTGGAGATTGCTTCCATGTTTAGCACAAAGCAACTCTTTGCCAACCCCGCGATCCTTGCAGGGATTGCTGCAGCCATCATCATTGCAGCTGTGGTCCTGCTGATGAGGCGAAGAAGGAAGTAGAAGTCATAAATAGGAATGGAGGAGGGATGGATAAATTACCGTCATGCCCCATCCTCCCCCTACCACCTCCCAGTTCCATGCTCGCGCTCCTGTTTGCCCAGCACTGAAAGCGTGTGTTTGCCCAGATGCCGAGACCGGCACATCTGAATTGATGGGGCTACCATCATCGCACTGCTCGATAAGGCGCCAATTGAGTCTGATGGAATGAGATCCGACGTAATCGTGATCATAGCTGGCGTGCTTGTGCAGCGAGACGAATCGTTCAGATTATAACCGAAGTTTGAGAACTCAATTCCCCATAAAAATCGATGGCTTTAGCCACACTTTCACGAAATTCCATCTCATTTTCCACTAACCTACTGATTTCCAGCCGCGAACACCATCTCTACTGTTACCGATTTTTCCATGACCGATTTCGCCGTCTTACAAACTTGTGGGTATACAAATTTTACAGATAAATAAATAGCATTCAAACCAAAAAGTATTTATATATGCACACCAACTATTTACTATAAGTGGAATGTTCATATAATACGGAGAAAGATCAAGACCTACGTCGCTCTAAAGAAGAATAAGAGGGAAGGCTCGAAGGTAATCTGTAGCTATAGCTACCTGGGACCGATTACAGAAGCTTTAAAGATATTGGCTGATCTTCAGATCAAGCCGCTCATCGACATGAGATAAAGGTTCACAAGAAATTGAGCGGGCTTGATTGTGAAACACGGATGCTGGCCGAGATGTTTGGCATGGCTGGTGGTGATAAACTCCCGGGTGTTGAGGGGTATTGTGGGGTTTATTTATATGGTGCTAAAGATACGCTGGAACTGAAAAGACTGATAGGGATGGAAACTGAAAATCGTTATGCAGGAAGACAAAAGGTTCATATGAACCTATGCCAAGTATCAACGAATCGGCGGATGCAGAACACACATGGGCACACCTGACTGCTGAACAGTTCTTCGCAGGATATGGTGATTCTGATGCCGTTTATGATCAATTGGAATAAGACATGCGCAACTCATCGATTGCAGGCACACTCTGCCCTGATTTACTCACCTTCGCGGATACCGGACCCAGACCAAGAACGTTTGACCATGCACCCTCCGGCATATATCCGATTCCGGGATGCTCTTTCTCAGATTCTTTCACCGTTGCGACGACAGAACCATGTTCACTGCTTATTTTTACGAGATCCCCATATTTAACCCCGATCTTCTCCAGATCCTCCGAATCAAGCACGATTACTGCTGACAGATCCTGGTACTCCTCGCTGAATTTCCCGTGCAGTAACTTCGCCTCGGTCTGGAAGATGTCGGGATACGTGACGACTATAATAGCGTATTCCGGGGCTGCCAGAAACTCGTCGAAGCCCAGATCCATTTTCATCGACTTCCCCATCTCAGACCACCTCGAGCAGTCGCCGCATGATCTCCTGATCTGATATACGCTCGCTCTCCCTGCTTTGCGGGAGTTCGACATTGATCCCGTCCATTCGCACCGCAGTTCCGGCGCAATCAACACCGCCTGCAGCACACGGGATCACAACATCGGCATATCTTGATTGCAGTGTCTCGTTTGGATCAATCACGATCGTCTTCCCGTTTATGCGATCTGCGGGAAGAGAGTTCATAAGATCGAATCCGAGACAGAGGATGCAGTCCGAATCCTGCAGATCCACACTACTACCACTACCATCACCACCATCACCGCGATCCAGACGACCATGCAACTGTGTGGCAATCGAGCGCAGATTGTATCCTGGAACCAGCGGAAGAATCCGGAAATCGGAGACGCTGTTCAGTTGTTCCATCAGCCGGATGAGCATATCCCGCGGAACCGACCTGATCAGATCAGCTCCCGCGAAGATTACCCCGAACTCGGCTTTCTTCAGGACGCCTGCGAGTTTCAGTATCCGTTTTTTGTCATACGCAGTCTTCGGAACTTTGTTTCGGAGCGCATCCATGAGTGCGCTCATGAAATCAGCGTGCCCGTGCGGAGGGATCATGTGCGTATCCCTGCAGATGCTCGCGGTGTACGACTCGCGGATGTCAATTGTGATTGCGGTCCTGTCCTCCTCCCATCCGCGTTGCCGTTTCTCGCCGCGTGGGTAGTATGCGTACTTTGATAACAGTCGCGGGTGCGTGTTCATGGGATCGGTCCCCCAGAATACGACGACGTCCGCATAATCTCGAACCTCGGGAAGCGTGCAGGTCTTGACAGCCCCATCGAGGATATCGTCAAAAATTTCTGTGTGGAATGTTTGTATGCCGGCGCCAATCTTCTCTGCAAGCGTAATTCCGGTTTCTTGTGTCTCTGTGATGCAATTTCCAAACCCGACGAAGATGGGGTTCTCTGCGTCTGCGAGAATGTCTGCCGCACTGTTGATCGCAGCATCCATCCCCACAATCTCTTGAGCGACCATCGGACTGGTCTCCTGCATGCTCGTGATATGCGCTCTTCCGATCCGGCACGCATGTTTCACGCAGTCATTCTCTTCGATATCGTCGCACAGAAGCGCACAGCCCGTGCAGACCATTATCTCGCCTCGATTCCTTCCACAAACATCATCGGATAATCGGAATCTTCATCGTATCGCATGCCTGCGTGCACGAGTGCGCTGACGTATCTGATTGTCGCCTTCACATCGAGCATCCTGCCAGCGAGCTCGCAGTACCCGAAGTCGTTTAGCGAACTCTGTACCATCTCACGGTCGATTGCAACTGTAATCGACTGCACGTGCGGCTGCAACGCGATGCTGTTCTGAATCGCCCGCTCCAGACTGCCGGCAGTGTCCGGACTTACCGGAGAGCCAACGAACTGGTGATACAGGGCGCCAAGCTTGATTCCCGCCTCGAAGAGGGCACTGTCCCGGTCTGTTATCTCCGTCATTATGGTGACTGGTGTCCGCGGTGGTATTTAACATTGCGCCGTGATCGGGGGATCGTTCCGGAGAAGTCTTTTCGGCACAATTGAAAATTCCAGTGAAATCACTGGATCACATGGCAACCGAATTCGTGTAATTCGTGATAAAATCACGAATGCAGACGAATGCCACGAATTACACGAATTTCAAAATCGGTGAAATCACTCAAAAAGAGCATATCTGAGCAGAACATGAAACGATCCGCATTCTACTGCGCTGAAATATGTCTGGTAAACGCGAGACTCGGCGAGATCGACGAGGCGATGACGTACCTGAAAGACATGCAGAACTATGCCTCCGAAGAGGTGAAAATGGATGTTGCGGAACTGCCCGAAGAACTGGAATGCAGAAAGGACATGTCAAGTGCGGAGAAGATCAGCGAGGAGTTTGTGGGCAGGTTGAAGAGCGTTTTGCATCAGGTGCGGATGGGGCGATGAGTGAGGAGATAACCGTGCCCAGCTACTGCGATGCAACCGATAAGGAAGCAGAAAGAACAGCAAGGGTGGTTTATGACGCCATTACCATTGGACACGCCAGCAGGCGTCTTACCGAGGCTGCTCCGGAGAATAATTACCTTCCGAGAGGTTGGTTATAGCGAGGTGATGAGTATCTTTATGTAAGAGGCATGACCACAATCATATAAATCAAAATCAATGGGCATCCAATTACGAGGCAGAAAGATGGCTAAAGAATTAACTGAAGAGGAGATGCTGGAAGAAGCTTTGAAAGACCCTGAAATAAGAAAGATTTGGGGTGCTTTAAGGGATCTATTCCCAGAAGCAGCTGCAGAGTGTGAGGAGAGAAGGGCACATGCGCGTTCTACTAATCGCTGAGACCAACTGGCTGGAGAACATCGTACTGGCACAAGATTCGGCATCTGTGTATCTGATGGGGCTTGCGAGAACCGGAGAAATCGAGATCGCAGTTCCCGAATACTCGTTTCATGAGGCAGACGGTTCGTTGAACAGAAAACACAATAAACGAGCTTACAAAGTTGATGAGGCGTTATCATTGCTCGGACAGATATCACAGACCGAACATCACGGAGAATTATGC
>DAOVGE010000130.1 GCA_030672605.1 Methanosarcinales archaeon | reverse complement strand
TCCCACGACCATCGTCGAATGATCCATGCTGCCGTCTACGAATGGTAGTTTGAATCCACTTCCGCGGTCTGTGACCCCGACACAGATCGGAATTGTGGGGAGCGTCCTGACCTCGATTGTGCGCATACGCCCATTTGTAGTTGCATGCTCATCAATGATCGCGGAGACTTTTTCACGATTGTCGTCAGGAAGGATTATTTTGAACGTGGTGCCTGACCTCGCCCTCTCAACAACCAGCGAAACCAGCGAAGTCATCACACCATCAACCATCCCGCAGTGATATCGCTCTGTGTAACGCATGCGTTCCTGCACAAAATTCATCGTCTCGATGGTGCCCTTGATGAATCTGGCGCCTGAGAGATCACCAAATCGCATAACGAGTTCGTGTGGGATCGGTGCGGTGTCGTGGGTGCGGAAAAAGTCACTGTTCTTATAGACAAAGTCGATTCCGGGAAGAAATGAGAGCATAAGCCTTCCTAGCGGCGTTATTGCGTAGCCGCCATCAGTGAGTTTTTCGATTAAGTTCATCCCTGATAGGCGCTCTATCTGGCGGGACGCCTCAGATGATGTTATGTCCATCTGCTCGGCAATCCCTGTGAATGTCATGGCGTGGGTCTCGAGCGCATGGAGTATCTCGAGCCGGGTTCTGCCCGAGAGTTCGAAGAGGAGTTTTGGTAGCGTCATGGTCACAGCCTTTCAGTCACGGTCGCATATCTGTAGCATCGCTGATACGGGGGTTGCATCGGTGCTGCAACGATTCATATCTGGCGAAGAGATACTTAATCACTGCCCGGTTGCTAAGATAATTACGATGATGCCGATTGCGCGGCGGAATCAAAATATGGAGGACCGGACAATGACAACTGCAGAAATGTGGCATGAGATTTTCGGAGCATACAACACGACATGGCTTCCAGTACTGATACTGTTCTGGCTTGCGTTGATCATCTGCATTTATCTTTTGATTAATAAGCCAGGCGATAAGACAAATGCTCTCATGAAAGCGTGTCTGGCGATTATTTTTATCTGGAATGGTGCTGTATTCTTCTTTATGTATATGAAAAGTTCGGCTGTTCCGGGCGGGATACCGATGCTTATTGCAGGAATTCTATTTGCTGTAGATATATTCCGAAATAAGATCACAATCAGTTTTCCTGAGGCAGGATGGAGACGATATATTACACTATCGTTGATTATCTGGGCGCTTGGTTTGTATACTCTATCAGCAGGGCTTACCGGTCACCCTTATCCTGAAACGGTGCTGCCAGTTGCACCATGTCCAGCGACTATCTTTGCTATAGCACTCCTCTCCGGAACGCTGTTATCCCGAGAGCCAAGAGTGGACAGGCTGACACTTACCCTGCTTGCAATCCCGCTTCTGTGGTGGGCGTTTTTCGCCGGTATTGGCGCACCTCTCAGATTCGGCTTTTATATTGATTTAACCCTCCTCGGTGTCGGCATATATGGCTTAATCGTGCTGCTAGGAATTGGAAGGCGATTGCATGATGCGGGAGGATACAATTTTTGATTTCAGTTTTCCAATCAATTGAACAGAATCCCAAATTGCTGAAACGGTTGGACTGGAATGATGATACATAATACCCTTGACCGACTGCACATAATCGCGTGTTTGCGGCTCAATTCGTTTGTCCGAATACCTTCGGCACTTCGCAAAGCCCGAGGACAGCGTGTACAGTCGTTGCCGGCTATTTGCTAAAATGGGAGGTATGTCAATGAGACTGAGACTGGACAAGATAATCCGCCCCAGCCGCTTTCGCCACCGGAAAGCAGAACACTGGGAAGACATGGACGAGTTGCACGAGGTCATCCACAGTATGCCCGACTACTTCAAGGCTCTCACTTTCGAACTTGCGGAAAACCCAATGTCGCGTGAAGAGATCCGAGAATCGGTGCATCGTCTCGAGATGAGGATGGGGGGACACCACAAACGAGAGTTTGCAAGAGCGGATATTGGTAGGGACATTGCCAACGCGATCGAGCGCGGCGTACTGGAAGAACGAGATAGGAAGTTCTTCCTGACTCCCGGAGGTCGGGAGATTGCCGAGCATATGCAGGAGGTGATCCCTTTCTTCGCGGGAACCATCTTTTCAGCAAAAGCCGTTTCCATCGTTACAATCGCAGTACACATCCTTCTCTCTGTTTTGAAGCTGTTTTTCGGA
>DAOVGE010000050.1 GCA_030672605.1 Methanosarcinales archaeon | reverse complement strand
GGTGTTCATGTTGTCATCGATCACGAAGAATGGGAAATCAGGGATATAATTCTCCTTTGCAGAGATCTGGAAGACTATGCCCAGTGTCAACTGCTCTGCCTTGCTCAGGCTGGAGAGTGACTGTACCTTTCCGCTCTCATGCTCCACTTTCACATCGAGCGAATTCAGCCGGTCCCGCACCAGATTCTTTGTAATCTCGATTTTGCGGAAGGTTGTGAATCCCATAGCCTTGTAGATGTCGTTGATGTTTTTGTTGAAGAGATCAACCGCTCCAAAGACCTCGTGCTCCCATTCATCCTTCAGTTCCTCGATCTCCGATCGTAAGCGACCGAGTCCCTGCTCCTTCTTCTTCGCATACTCCTCAAGCGGCTCCCCGACCTTGTAATCCGGAATCACAGCGGTGAGCCTGTCGATCTCCTTCTGGTTATTCCTGATCTCGGTCTCGAATGCTCCGACCTTCTTTCTCAGCTCGTTGAGATGGTCTTTGCTCTCGGTACTCGCAGTCTTCGCAGCATCCTTGTATTCATCCTCGAGACGTTTTCGTTCATGATCTCTCTCTGCAATCTCATCAGTGATCTTATCTTTGAGGTCTTTGTCTTTGTTCAACTCGTTGAGATGCGCCTCTGCCTCACGCTTTGCAATGTCTCGTTCCCGTCTCTTCGAGTTGCTCTCGTCCTTCTTCCTCTGTAGTTCATCCCGCTCTGTTTTGATTGCCTTGACTTGCTCATCCTCACCGCGCATCTCCTTTGAGAGGTCTGTTGCACGCTCGCGCAGTTCCTTTCTCCTCGTATCGAGTGATCCAAGAACCGCATCGCCCCCACATACCGGGCACTCACCAGGATTTCCGAGAAGGTCGTATGCACCAGTGATTAATGGATCCTCTTTCACCCGGTCGGGTATGACGTGTTCGGACTCGCCAAATATCTTGTACGCTTTATCAACGACCCCCCAGAGGTCATCAAGCATGTCCTTCCCGGTCTTCAGATCCTTCTTCCTTCGCTCATGAACCTGAATCTTCTCAGTGAAGTCTTCGACGCTTTCTGTCTCGGATCTCTGTTCAAAATCATCGATCTCCTCCTTGAGCCGTTCATACAGTGCGTGAGTCTTATCGTATTGATCGCGGTACCGTTTGACCTCACCTTCCCGGCTTCTGAGTCGTTCCTCGAGGTCGCGGATCTCCTGTTTCTTGGCGGCGATATCTTCACCTACCTTTTTGAGATCCATAGTCCCGGTCTCTTTTGCAATCTCACTCTCCAGTTCCTGCACTTCCCCTTGCAGCCTCTGGATGTCGCCTCGCATCGTCTTGATCTCTGCATCGAGCCTCTGGGCGCCTTTGAGATTCTCGATGTACATCTCAAGTTCTCGCTTCTTCTCTTCCAGCTGAGCTTCCTTTCTACGGATGTCTGCTCCGACGACCTCGGCTCCACTGATGCTGTTAACAAACCGGAGCACATCAAAAGCGTTCTGGTCGATCTCCAGAACCACCCTGCTCTTCGGCGTGAAGAATGCAATCTTCTCGGCGTTCCGCCACTCGCTGTTCTCATCAAAGAATGTGTGATCCGCTGACGTGTTCACGCGCACCGCATCGTTCACACGCGTGAGATTTCGTGAGTACCCGGAATCGAGTTTGACATAACCGGAATCGCTATCATCGTTCAGGGAATCCCGGAACACACCCATATCATCGGAATCACTGGCGAGACACTGAAGTCCACGCAGCAAACTCGATTTACCTTTGGCATTCGGCGCAGTAATCCGGTTGATCCCTTTCTTGAGTTCAAATCCATGAACTCCTGTAAATCCACCTATATTTTGCAGTTCAAGTTTCATTGTATCTCCTTATGTACTTTATTTCTCATAAAGATCGCGTTCGGCACGCTTCGCATGCTCCTCGAAGCTCTTCTTCTTCATCCGCTCGGTCAGCAGCACTCCTGGTTTGTTTTCCATCTCGAATATCGTGTCGATTCGATGAAGAAGACCGTGCGAAAGTGGTATTCTTCTGCCATCTTTCGTGTAGATCAGTGCTCCGCTGTCGGAATGCACCGTATCCGTATATTCAGCAAAAAACATATCTACTTCTGCGCCTTTACCGGATGTAAAGAATCCTTTGCACTTATCTCTCTCAAATTCGTACGCATACTTACGATATTCATCCCATTTTACATCTGACCGTTTTATCACCGACTTCCACTGCACTTCGGTCAGATCATCCGGTTTTTCCGAGAGATCACCAGCTCCGACATCCGCATCATACAGTGTATCCAGCACACGCCTCCGGAATGTGTACTGAATCACATGTCTGATCTTGTCGTTAAATTCCATCTCGCCGAGGCGGCTCGCATCTTCGTGAATGGGTGTGCCGTCGACCACATCAGTGAGCAGAATAAACGCCAGCGTGCTCGGATAACCGGTATGATCCTCAATCATTGTACTTGTCATTTCAGAAGATATTTCCCTGTTCATCCAATCACCAAAAGCACACCTCCTTTGCGTCGCGTCTACTTCAACCTTTCGCAGTTGCGGAGCTATCGACCAGACCGCCGGACGCAGCCCCATTGCCTCATAAGCAGAGCGACCGGGTCAACATTTAAGTGATGCGACAACCGAAGTCACACGAAACGAGGCTAGCTGCATGAAGACCATCCACATCACGGTAACAGGCAGGGTGCAGGGCGTAGGATTCCGCTACTTCACTGTGGGATGTGCAAACGACCTCGGCATACGGGGCTGGGTCAAGAATCTGCCTGACGGCAGGGTCGAGGCAGTGATCCAGGGGCAGGATGCGGCGGTCAAAGAGATGACCCGACTGATAGGAAGAGGTCCGAGAGCAGCAGACGTGACAGATATGAAGATTGAGGCGATTGATGTAGTTGACGCAGAAGAATTCGCCGGATTCGTAATGAGGTTCTGATGAAAAACGATCTGATCGAACGCTTGGGAAAGGTACGCGGGTTTGAGATCATCACAAGCGATCAGCAGCATACGCTGGTTGATCTTCGCGCTTTCGGGATGGGCGCATCAGAACTGATCAGGCGGCTCTCAGAGCATGGAGTCGTTGTTCAAAAGTGCGGCAAGGATTGTATCGAGATTGATTCCGAGTCCCTGAAACCGGAACTGATCGATGCGATCAACAGCACCGTATCCGAATGGGGGCGGGACCTTGCCAGTAGAAACATTGAGGACGTATTAAAAGGTGGGATATGCGTGGGCAGAAGAGATTGTGAATATTATCCATGTCATTTTGAGGGACAGGACTGTACGTTCTGCTTCTGTCCGTTTTATCCGTGCAACGATGAGCGGACCGGTGGCACGTATGTTGAGCGTTCGAGCGGCGGCAAAGTCTGGAGTTGCGTTGACTGCACAATCATCCATGAACCTGATGTCGCAGAGGAGGTTCTTGAAGGATTGAAGGCGCTCAAGCCAGGAGAGGATATGCGATCGGTCTTTGAGCGCGTGATTGTGAAGCGGCTGCGTACACGATGAGATTGTGGTAGTTGTAATGACGAATCCAACCATTGCAGGCGAGTTTTTCTTATCTTCCTCAACTATCCCTCACCGCGCCACCAGCATCCGCTCGCACTGCTCCAGATCCTGGACCGTGTTCACATTCAGCGCAACCTCGATATCCGGCAGGATCAAGTTAAAATCAGGCTGCCCCTCTGCAATCAAACGCCCATGGAGGATATTGGCACTGCACGGAACAATCAGTTCACTATTACGGTTGAAGACGGTAGTCGGGCGCTGCCCAAGTTCTGCGCAGACGTGAAGTGGAGTGTGGTCACGTAAACCACTCAAGAATCATTCCGACGGTGATCGTGCCCCCTGCAGAACACGCACCACTCATTTCCCAGGCAATAGCGGTTTTTACTCGAGTTGCATCAGGATATCTGCTGCAACTTCTCCTGCACCCACAGATTTAACAGCGTATCTGCCGACACACCCCTCTTCCGTGCAAGGGATCGAACTTCTTCTGACAGTTCACGGTCCAGTGCATAGTAAGTCATCTCTGATAGAACGCCCACCTCGAATTCTGCAGGTTCTGTCTGGTCCCAATAATCTGCAAGGTCGCATGTATCCCAGAATTCACCAATGTCTGTGTAGGATTGTGCCTTTGAAATAGAGCTCTTACCTCTCATATCTCCTCCTTTCTCTGTTGGTCATATTCCGTGCTGACAGAATAAATGCACGCCCATCTTGTTTATATATAAAAAAAATGATAAGATGGCGTCCCGCGTCGGTTTGCCCCATTGATGCATACACATTTTCTCCGGAGCGATACCCCTTTTCAACAAAACGGAACTCCGGTTTGTTGAGTTTGTTGATAAAGACCTCGACGACTTCTTGCGGCTGAACGCCATGTTTCCATTCAAGTTTTTCGACAATTTCATCGAACCAGATAATCCCTTCGATTCTCAACTACTTTACCTCTACCGTAGGATATTGTGTTTTACATAGCTCTTACCGGGTTGTAAAGTTTCCTGTGTGTTGACCGGCGTTTCGGACGCGCCGACCACAACCCTCCGCTACCGCGCAACCAGCATCCGCTCGCACTGCTCCAGATCCCGGACCGTGTTCACATTCAGCGCAACCTCGATTTCCGGCAGAATCAAGTTAAAATCAGGCTGCTCCTCTGCAATCAAACTCCCATCGAGGATATTGACACCGCACGGGACGATCAGTGCACCATTGCGATTGAAAACAGCAGTCGGGCGCTGTCCGAGTTCTGCGCAGATGGAAAGCGGGGTGTGAACAGAGAGCGCGGGTTCATCTCGATTGTTGTAGACTGAAATGATCATATCGATCATCTCAGGCGGAATCATCGGGAGATCTGACATGATGACGAGTACCGGCTCCTTGATTCCCGCGGCAACGATCCCGTGAACCATGTCGCCGACATAACCAAGCCCGGGCGCGGGAATAACCTCAACATCCCCGCTCTTCTCAAGGTACTTCTGGGTCTCCGGAACGCTCGGCGACGTCACAACAAAGATTTTGTCGATTGCACTGCTCTTTTTGAGTGTCTCGATTATGTAGGTGATGAGCGGTCTGCCACAGAGCGCAACCATCGGCTTCTCGCCGCTCCACCCGTCTGTGAAGAACCTGCTCCCGACCCCGCCAGCCATCACCACCGCGTGCATGTCACAATAATCTCCTGCCCTCTTTTGCCACATTTACCCTTTTACCGAACATGCTCAATACCATATGGTAGGAACCACAAGATTTCTGTTGTGGTCGAATCGATCCCACACAATCGGTAAAAACCACCGGATTTAACCACAGAGGACGCGGAGGGCACAGAGAGTTGCTGTTTTCTCTGTGTCCTCTGTGCTCTCTGTGGTTTTCCGAACCCATTCCAGAAGATACTAAAAAGTCTCAAGAGAGAGCACAGAGTTTTTGAATCGATCCTCTGTGTCCCTCTGTGCTCTCTGTAGTTATATTCCCTATCGATGTCGTTTATGTCAATCACGGTGTTATGCATCCAACTGACCATTACAAAACCACAATATTTCTGTGTTAATCTTGTGTGATCTCGTGGTTTTATATGCGGATATCCACATAATATTGAGTGATTTACCATATTCTATCCTCTCTTGCGAGCGCTCATGAGGTCAACATGATACTTTACCATGCAACTGTGCTCGATCTGGGACGTGACCACGTACGCCTCCTCCAGAAGCATCCCAACAGCGATTGTTCCGTGTCCGCGGATGATTGCGCCCTTGTGCTCGCGCAGAGCAGGGGCAGCGTTCTCTGCGAGGTCTGATGTGCCGATCCCGCCATCGATGATCGGAATTTCGTGCAGGAAGTATATTCCCTCGCTGTCGACCGGTACGACCGCAGAATCCTCGAGCAGGGACGCAATCACCGCGTAAGGGCAGTGCGCATGGATGATTGCGAGCGCTGAGGTGTTCTTATACACAGCACGGTGCACAATCGTCTCAGATGATGCGATCATGTCCATGCTCGAGGTTCCGTCGATTGCGACCTCAACCACCGAATCCTCGTCGATCTCGTCGAGCGCGGATCCGCTCCGGGTGATCAGCATGCACTCGCCGGTGCGGACGCTGATGTTTCCGAAATGCGACTCAACAAGACCGTATTTCACAAGTTTCTCTCCGAATCGTGCAATTTCTCGCCACATAGTCTCACGGTTTTGACGCGATACGTCCTGATGTTCTGTTCATTCTGTTCACCCGGTTCATTCTGCCAATTTTGCCCATTTCAGTCCCATTCGATATCTATCTTTCTTGATTTGCCCTTTCTTTTGATCTCGTCTCTTATGAACGTGTGTGCAGCGAGCAGTAGCTCCTTCTCGGCATTGTGAAGGTGCTGGGCAGCCTCTGATTCATGTATCCTGAGAATGAGCTGGTATATTGGGCAGATCTCACATGGCTCCTTCTTTTCTTCACTCATCGCAATCCCCGAACCTGATTTTTAACGTATCCCCTGTATATTTCGCTTCCTTTGGCTCCTTTCCGATCAGACTGGTTGGCAGCAGTATGGTTCGCTTCCTGTTCCCGACGGTTACGGTCAGTTCGTCGCCTCGATGATGGAGATCTGCATCCCCCCTGGCAACGAACGGTAGATGGATGCTCAGGACATACTCTCCACCCGCAATCGCAACGGTTATCGGGATTTTGTCATAGAAGATCTCTGTCGGGTCGCGCTGGTACAGGTTTCCTGCCATCGATTCCAGCATCTCCATCCCGACCAGTTCCTGATCAAAGAGCTTCACTGTTGTGATCGGTATCGGCGAGAACGACTCCTCGATTGTCTTGAGGTGTGTGGACTGAATCTCCTTCCACCGGCGGAGATACGGGTCTCTGACCTCTTCCGGGAGGAGTTTGTTGACGATCACGTTGTCGACCGATATTCCAAAGAGGCAGAGGTACGTGAAGGCTCGGTGCGTCTCCTTTATCACCATCTTCTCGGGATTCATGACGAGCCTGACCGATGTCTGTGTGTTGTCGGTCAATATGCGGCTGAACTCGTCGATATTCTTGTAGAAAATCTCTGCTGAGTCGAATACTTCCTCTGTGGGAAGCGGCATGGAGAGAATATGCTTTGCGACGGGTCTTAGTGTCCTGACAGCCTTTCGTTCGATTCCGAAGAGGTGCTGCATGTACCATCTGGCGATGTCGGGAAAACTGAGCAGCCTGAGGGTTGCGCCCGTTGGTGCGCAGTCCACGATCACCGTGTCAAATTTTTCTTCGTCCTGAAGCTGCTTTATCTTGATCAGGCTGAATAACTCCTCCATTCCGGGAAAGACGGAGAGTTCCTCCGCAACAACGGAATCGAGACCCTGCGAACGGAGAAAGAGGGTCACATAGTCCCGAATCTTGCCCCAGTTGTCCTGAATCTCGTGCTGGACATTCATCTCGTAGCCCCACAGGTTCTCGTCGATCTGTTCAGGATCGCTCCCGAGCTCGATGTCAAAGGAGTCAGAGAGGCTGTGGGCAGCATCGGTTGACATGACAATCGTCCTGTGTCCGAGTCTGGAGGAGCGGAGCGCGGTTGCTGCCGAGACGCTGGTCTTCCCGACGCCACCTTTCCCTGTGAATAGTAGTACCCTCATCTCAAATCAACCTCACCTGCATCATCTGCGTCACCTGCAAAGAATCTCATAACCTCATTCTCATGCATCGATCTTATGTACATAACAGTGCCCTGCAGCACCCTGAACTCGAAGGAGCCTTCGCGCAGCACGTCCTTCGAGCGCATCAAGACCAACCAGTTGGTCTTTGAGATACTTTCCAGTGAATCGTAATATTGTTTCGCATCGAACCCATCCCTGACCAGTTCCTCATAGCTCTTCCCGGACGCGTTCAGAAGTTTCAGATAGAACCTCACATTCTCACGTACACCCGCCTCAGCCACGCTTTGCATCTCGCTGTCGTACAACCCGTCAAAATCGTTTCTGGAAAGAAAGAGAAGCATCGTCCTCACGACTCTTCTTGCGGAATCGCTGATCTCCTGCCCGTAATCCGAAATATCATTTTTTATGCGGATAATGCTCTCTGCTACCGCCAGAATACCGGTCTGCCCTCTTACGGTCTCTTCCGTAACCCTTGAGAGGTACGTGCTCTTGTACCCCTCCTTGAGCCTCCTCGGAACGATTGCCAAAAATAATCCCTCCTCGCTCCTTGTGATGTCCCGGACTGCCTTTACAATCTCTTCTGTGGCTCTGATGTTGTACTCACTGATAATCTTCCGTTTATCCACGATTTCATCACCAGTCACTTCGCAACTACCCTCCTGCCCAATCGTCCTTGCAAAATCGCTCCTATTCTGCAGAATTTCACAGACCGTGTCATGGATGTTGATATGCCTGCGCCACTGTAAGAATTTCGGTATCCACTTCAAAAAGTATGGTAAAACCCAATCTTCAGTCTTTCTGAAAGATATACATAAAAACCTCAATCTCTGTTCATCAGTGTTGATCTGTGGCTAAAAGCCATGTCAGCCACAGATTGACACGGATTCCATGGAGTGCCGAGCTAAATTCATACCCGCACAGCTCTGTTACAATCCAACCTGAGGGAATGGGGAATGCTATCCACCACCTCAAAACCGAACCCCGCACCCGGTCTGGTAACAGGCTGTGACACTTTTTAATTTATTCTGGTTGTGTCTGTTTACCGCCGAGGTCGCTGAGACGGAGTGACCTCAACTCTCCGCGCACTCCGCGCCCTCTGCGGTGTGATTTGTGGAGTGTGGGAAAACAAGTCAACGATCACTCAAAGAAAGAGGGCTCTCTGGTAATTCGCGAGTGCAAGCGTCTCGTATATGAATTGTGCTGGTGTGGCGTTAAGCGCGTAGGGATCACGAATGGCACGAATAAACGAATTTCACGAATGTTAAAACGGAATAGATTTGTGTCATTCGTCCAAACGCGTAATTCGTGATAAAAACTGCCAAAAATAGACTAAATTCATGATAAACTCCTTGAAACCAAAGTGGGGTGAGCCCTGGTAAATAACCGATATGGCTGGTCGTTTTTGCATTGCAACGCGATGGTACACAAAGACCCAGAAAGAGAGCTGCCAAAAAATCAGGGTAACCAGAAAATAATAAAAAACGTGCATGACCTGCTTCGCAGTGCTTATACTGTCGATGAAAAACTACTTACCCACCCAGCCGCCACTGTTGCTCCGGTAATCGCTTGATACCATGCCGGCAAGACTTTGGGACATAGATCCCGTCTAAAAACGACCTCGCCCGCCCCTTCGAATATACTGTTGTGGTCTAAACCACGAGTACCAAGCTGAAATTTCGAATTTCATCGGATAGCGGGCTTTCAAGTGATTACCGGAGGTACTACAATGGATCAGAAAATAAATAAAGTTTGTGGCATCGACGTCCACAAACTCTTTGTCTTCACTGCAATCATGATCAGTGGCATGGAAGAGCCGATAATCAAGAGATTCTCAACAGATGGCAATGGACTGCTTGAATTGCGAAACTGGCTGAAAGAGAACGATGTCGAGCGCGTGGCGATGGAAAGCACTGGAATCTACTGGGGAATCGTATACTGGCAGTTAGCAGGATTGTTTCAAGATGATCCTTGCAAATGCGAAAGAAATCCACGATCTCAGGCAGGTACGGAGAAAGACCGACAAGAGGGATTGTATCTGTATATCAAGGCTATGTTTAAACAATATAGAATCAATATCGAACCACCATCACCAGTCATAAGGTAGCGTGGCTCTCCCATTTCCATGTCTATGCCGAGCTTCTCGGCGTCATCAGCACTGAAAACGCTATAGGTGGCACCGGAATCCACATAAGCATAGATCATAGCTGTATTAGCCCCTTTCATTATCGTTACGGGGATAATTGGGGAACTGACCCCTCTTATGATTCGGTAAGGGTATATGCCCTCGCTTATATCAATACCAATTCCTCGCCACTTTTTGGAACATACGTCACCAGTGGTGGCTTTTTTGTTTTTTTCCTACCTTTCTTGTCCGCTTCAAGTGATGTTCTTTCGACTGCTACGATAGTTCCATCGACCACTGCAATATATTTACCTGAGTATTTCGTCTCCAATTCTTGCTCATGTTCGATGATCCATTCATGGTCTTTATCTTGCATTTACAGTCAAAAACCTTAGGTTTCTAACTTATTCCGCCGATGTTAGAGCAGTTTGAATCATGATTTTCGTAAGCAGAAGCATGATATACTCGACACCGGTATAAACCGCGATTTTCGTTCTTTGCGTCCTCGCGTCTTTGCGTTCTCAATTTAACGCGAAGGCGCAAAGGCGAGAGAG
>DAOVGE010000204.1 GCA_030672605.1 Methanosarcinales archaeon | reverse complement strand
ACTATCAAGAGGCTTTGCTTGTACTCTAAACTTTGCTGCTGTTCGGTCTTATGATTTGGTGAAATCGACTGCGGAAGACTGCGGCGGTCAATGCTTCTCAAAAAGCAAGCAAACGACTTTTCGCTATCGGCATCCTTGATTGAGGGGGGTGAGTAGTTACCCTTTTTTTTGTCATTGCAAGTCTACTCTTCTACGCCGTACCGATCGCAATAGTAGTTTATGTGATTAGTTTAGTCAAACGATACGTTGATTGCAAGGTGGCAGAATCGAAGAAGGTTGTAGAGATGGATGCAAAAATAGAACTGCTGAAGCAGCAAATCGAGTGGATTGGGAGTAAGGTGGATGAAATTGCTGAAATAGTAGACAGCAGTTCTTATTAAAGATCGATTTGATGGCGGATGAAGTGATATGAATGAAAAAGAGAATAGTACGTGGACTTAGAGTATTGGTGATTCTTGGGATTCTGATTCTATCGAGCACGGCATCTGCATGTGTACACTCAACTGATTCGTTTGCAACCGAGGTTCTGTTAAACAAACCTGGAGTTTCGTACAATCTGTCCGGAATGATCGAGTCAGATGATGTCATCATCAAAACGAGGGAAATTCCTGTAGGAATACCTGACATGCCAGAGCCGCAGATGGGGGCCCTTTACAGGAACGTTACAACCATCGATTCAAGCGGGGTTGTGGGGTCTGTGATGGTCATAGACCAGAACGTTACAACCATCGATTCCGAATCGGTTGAAACGCGAACCGAACTTGATCGAATCATCTACCGCTCGCACCACAATCCAAATGTTGCGGCAATTCTTTCGGAAGATCAGATCCTGATAAACGGCGGATGGACCGACGATAAGTATCTTTCAGTCAGGATACAGGTTCCAACAAAAGATGTGCACAGAAGCATGCCGATCGTCGAGATCGAACTTACAGGGAACAGAAGCATCGCGGACATTGACCTCAATGCCTCAGCAGAGTATGGCTGGACGGTGATAGAGTGCGAACGTAAGGGCGCATGCACGCTTGAGAAGGACAACATCCAGATCGACATAAACTCTGATTGGAAATACCCTGCCTATCTGGATGATGAGGCTTGGAATATGAGCCCGGAGGAGCGGAAAAGGATGAAGGAACGGTACCAAGAGATGGTATTGAGAGGGGAGATCACTCTGACTACCAACGTATCCATAGCGATTACGAACGCCGAGACGCTTGAGGTGCGGAATGTGGCTGACGACGAGCGGTGCAACTGGCAGCCTCCTGGCGTGGATGTTCTTGGTCTATGCGAAATGGAGGTTGGTTATTATTACGACAAACGATACGGCTGCATCTGCCTGAGTGGCTGCGTAACGCCCGCGGGAATTCCGTTTGATTCATCCGAAGAATGCGAGGCGGTCTGCGGCAGGGACGATGGAGATAAGATTGCGGAGGTTCTGGTTGCAATAGGCTTCTTTGATGATCGTGAAGAAGCACTGTCAGAGATAAGCAACTGGGAACAACGAACCAGTGAATGGGATGATCTTGAACCGGCAATTGACACGAGCGGTTTTGACTACGTCACTGCATTGATTGTAGAACTGGACTGGCTGAGTAAAAATGGGGTCATCGAAAACCTGACAGAGCGAGACATTCATGGGATGTGCAAGGTGGCACATCAGGGAACCGCTGGCTTCAATTCAAGGGTCGTGTACGAGGAGGGGGCGTGGCTACAATATTCGGAGACCAATAATCTCCCGCTGCTGAGGGATATCGACTGCTCGGGATTCTCAATCACAGAACTGCCTGACGGGATTATATCCTATATGTCAGCGCCATCACATACATCATCAACATCGATTGAATCAGATCGCGCATTCACTTACGCGATGCCGGCATTCACAGCGCTTGCTGCGATTGTGGGAGTGCTGGCGGTTGCACGAATAAGGCGGCGGAAAAAATGAGATACATATCCACATTGCTTGCACTGCTGCTGATCATAGCGTCAGCAAATACCGCAGCAGCCGCATTGATCAAAGAGGCATACGAAATACCATATCAGATAGATGAATCTGACCGGATCGCGGCAGGGACGGTAACAAACATCCAAGCCTTCTACGATCACACGATCGTTACAATCGAGGTCGATTGCTGGCTGAAGAACCCATTGCCCGCAAAAGCGATAACCGTCAGGACGGAGTGCGGAACAGGCGTTTGGACGGAGGATGAGGCGTCATTTGCGGCAAACGAGACCGCGATATTGATGCTCGAAGACGTGGACGCAAGCGAGAACAGGTTCAGGATGGTGTGCGGGGAAGTCGGAAAGCACCCCCGGTCAGAGAGGGACGCGATTCTAAAAGAAATATCAAACCTCCCACGAAGAAGCGGTGATTCCGATGACGAAACGATACAGCACCCACCGAATCCTGTCGAGTTCATCCTGCCCGCAACCGACCGCGGGCTTGACATGGACGGAGACGGCATCTTCGACTATCTGATCGTAGAGATCGATGCACGCACAAGCGAACCGGGCAGGTATTATCTGACTGGTGAATTGTACGTGCCACTGGGCACGCACGAGGAGAACGGCATGATCGGAACTGGTTTTCGGATAATCGAGTTGGCACCCGCAGCTGTTTACCTAAATGAAAGTATCCACGTGGTTGCGATCAATTTTGAGGGGGGCAGCATCCGAAATAATAAAATAAACGGACCGTATGAAGTAAAAATCAATATCAACAACGAGACGTGGGGCTTTGGTCATGCATTCGATCACCCGACTGGCGATTATGAATAT
>DAOVGE010000099.1 GCA_030672605.1 Methanosarcinales archaeon | reverse complement strand
GCTGTCTAAAAATCAAGTGATTTGCCACAGCGGAGAACGCGGGGGCGCAGAGTTTTGAGACCGTTTTCAACCCTCTGCGTTCCTCTGCGCACTCTGCGGTAGAATCTAAGGGCTTGCTAGAAAATAACCTGTTAAAATTTGTGTCATTCATCCATTCGTGATTGCGCCAGCAACGCCGGAGGCATACAATCAGCAGAAGGGATCATGAATGGCGCGAATAAACGAATTGTACGAATATCATGGATGTAGGATACCATCAGATAACTTTGATAGTACTTACTCAGTATTGTGTGGATATTCACAGATAAAACCACGAGATTATACTCGACACCGGTATAAACCGCGATTTTCGTTCTTTGCGTCTTTGCGTCCTCGCGTCTTTGCGTTCTCAATTTAACGCGAAGACGCAAAGGCGAGAGAGACGCGAAGGGTGATATCTGTCGCCACGTCTTTCGTGTTGTTGTACATCCGACTGACACATTGCAAAAAAGCTCAGTTTGTGGCGGTGCGAAGTATACACGAGATTAACACGGAAATCTTGTGGAGATGGCTGCGCCGCTGTTTCGCAGACTGTGTAATCTTGTGGTTCCCATCACAAGTTACCCGAGCATGCGCGTGTAAACGACTTTTCAGATCGATAGTACCCCATTCGGTCAGTTGTGCTTACACAAGACCATCCAATGCACCCAGAAAATAATAAAAATTCACTCACCACCCGTACTCAGGTCAGCCTGCGGGCACAACCGACAACTTTTTAGAACCTGACTCACACAACAAAGACACAGGTACGATTCCCATGAATATAGAAGACACGTTAATCATGATCCCGGGACCAGTCCCGGTCGTGCCTCGCATCCTGCGTGCGATGGCACAGCCCGTGATCAATCACCGTGGTGAGGAGTTCGCAGAACTGTTCAATGAGTGCAGAGAGCTCTTTTTGGACCTCTTCCAGACAAAGAACGAGATCCTGCTTCTGAGCGGTTCAGGAACCAGCGGCATGGAGGCTGCGGTACGAAACACGATCAGTCCGGACGACAGAATCGTAACCGTCGTGAACGGCAAGTTTGGCGAGCGGTTCCGTGATATAGGCAGGTTGTGCGGCAACACAATCCCGATTGAGTCCGAATGGGGGCATCCGATCGATCTGGATGCGGTGGCAGCGGCGCTCGAGGACGGTGCGGACGCGGTTGCGATGGTGCACAACGAGACCTCGGTCGGGATGCTCAATTCAGCAGCTGAGGTCGGGAAACTGGCACGCAAGCACGATGCACTCTTCATCATGGACGGAATCACCTCGATTGGGGGAACTGAGGTTTTTGTGGACAAATGGGGCGCGGATATCGCGATACTTGGGTCGCAGAAGTGCATAGGTGCGCCACCTGGGTTTGCTGCCGTCTCGGTGAGCGAGCGGGCGTTTGAGAAGATGGAGGATGTAGAGAACCCTCCGTATTACCTGGATCTCAAGGCGCACAAGAAGAGCGCAGACAAGGGTCAGACGCCGTACACACCATCGATTCCGCTCTTCTACGCTGTGCAGGAGGCGCTGCGGATCGCTCACGAGGAGGGACTGGTTACACGGATGAAGCGACATGCCACAGGTGCGGCAGCGGTGCGTGCTGCGGCAGATGCGATGGGGCTTGAGATGTTTCCGCAGTTGAATGAGAAGAGCAGGTACTCAGACACCGTGACAGCGATGAAGGTGCCCGCAGGGATTGCGTTCGATCAACTGAAGAAGGAGATGCTCGGTTGCGGCATCCTGATCGCTGGCGGGCAGGCACATCTCAAGGGCAACATCTTCAGGATCGGGAGCATGGGCAACTTCAGAGCAAAGGACCTCCTGATCACGATTCAGATGCTCGAATCGATCCTGCACAAAAACGGAGTCGTATCCGATTTCGGAGCCGGAATCGAGGCTGCAACATCTGTATTGATGTAGCCCGGATTCGGACTACCAGTCCCAGCAAGAATCGGCGCAATGCATAAGGCTTTTGGAGCATCCCCCAAAACAGAGCAGCAACATGAATGATAGTATGAAATCCATAAACGCCCGCAATGTGATGATAGCAACAGTTGCAATCTTCAGCGTACTGGCGCTTATCATGATCGGCGGGATGCTCATAGCACTCGTAACAGGCTCAATGATCGATTCCGGATGGTTCAATCCGAGAACTGTTCTGCCTACGCTCATCCTGGTGCTGCTTCTCGGCGCATGTCTGCTTCTGCCCGATATCTCCGCATCAGTGGTTGTTGGAACCATTGCAGCGGTGATCGTGGCAACCATAATCTCTGTCGCCACATCGCCGTTTAACAGCCTCCCGATCGATGCATCGATGCCCGCGCTTCTCTTTGCCATGCTTGCGGTATTCTATAGAGCCGGAAAAAGCGTATCAGGACCTAAATTGTTGCGAGCGAAACTGCGCAGCGTAAGCCCGCACATTATCCATTTTGGAATCGTACTGGTGCTGATAGGCGTCTTTGTGAGCACGAACACGAGGATCGATGGATATGATATCATCCGCAGCGGGGAGACTGGCATATTCGAGGGGCAGCCGTACACCGTGAAGATCACAGATATCTCCAGCCAGTACGAGGGTACGCCGTACGGGGAGTATCCGGGCTCTTCTTATGCGACCCGAATCGGTTTCGAGCTGTATCTGGGCGACAGGCTGATCGATCGTGATTGTGTCAGATACATCACGGATTTCAAGTGGGGGCAATCTTATGCCACCAACTATGTGCACCGGTCGCTCACAAGAGAAGTCTTTATCACATCGAAGATGGTCGAGGGCGATCTCGCCAATCTGTACATGCGCACAGCGCCGTGGATCACTGCGGTCTGGGGCGGAATCATCATAATGGCAATTGGAATCATTACGCTCCTCTGCACCGTTGGAACGGGAATGGCCGGCAGAACAGATAGAACCGGAGAAGTAGAGAACGCAGAGCGGGCAAACGGGGCAAAGGGTGTAAAAGGGGTAAAGGGAGCAGAAAAGACGAAACGGGGGATGGACAATGGCGTCGAGAGAAAGTATGAGGATATGCTGCAGAGAGAACTCGACAGAATGAAAAAGCGATGAAGAAGACGAATATGCTCAATGATATATGGTATGAGCCACAAGATTACACAGTCTGCGAAGCAGCGGCGCAGCCATCTCCACAAGATTTCTGTCGTTAATCTTGTGTAATCTCATGGTTTTATATGCGGATATCCACACAATATTGAGTAAGTACAAGAAGACGTGATTGCGAGATGAAGACGATCATTATCGGTGGTGGACTAACAGGACTTGCTGCAGCATACAGGATGCTCAAAGACGGCGTTTCGGACGTTGCCATCCTCGAGAGAGACTCTGAGCTTGGCGGAATGGCTGCGAGCTATCATATCGGCGATTATCACATCGAGAAGTATTATCATCACATCTTTGCGAGCGACCGGGAACTGATCGGTCTCATCGCGGATCTGGGTCTTGGCGGGGATCTGCAGTGGCTCAAGGGGACTACTGGATACCACATCGATGGAAAGATCTACCCGATGAATACGCCACTCGAACTCCTGCGTTCACCACTCTCGATTATGGACCTGATCCGGCTCGCACGCGTCGTCTTCACAATCAAAGGTGCAAAGGATAGTCCAGCGCTCGATAACATAACAGCGAAAGAGTGGATACTGGATAATGCTGGAAACTCGCTTTACGAACGGTTCTTTGAGCCGCTTCTGCGGAGTAAGTTCGGAAACAGTCACGATAAAGTATCTGCGGCGTGGTTGTTCGGGCGCATCAGGATCAGGTCGAATCGGTCGGCGAGTGGGGAGAAGCTCGGGTATCTGAGGGGTGGGTTCTACCGCTTAATTGCGGGTCTGACTGAGTCGATCACCGGGATGGGCGGCGAGATTGTGACCGATTGTGAGGTCTCAGAGGTTGCTATCGAGAATGGCAAGGTGGGTGGCGTTGTTGCAGAAGGGCATGGATATCTTGAGTCTGATGCTGTGATCTCGACAGTATCGCCGCATGCACTTTCCAGAGTGCTCCCGGGCGTCTCCGATATCCCATATCAGGGCACTGCATGCGCGCTCTTCGGCATGGCTGAGCCGCTGATGGAGGAGCTCTACTGGCTGAACATCAAATCCGAGGTCCCGTTCGGCGCTGTGGTCGAGCACACGAATTTTCTCCCGGCAACAGACTACGGCGAGCATCTGGTCTATGTGACTGCATATCTCCAGAACAAAGATGACCCGCGCTGGAACTCGTCTGCGCAGGAGCTTGTCGACTCGTACCTGAGCGGGCTTGAGAAGCTGTTTCCAAATTTCCGTCGCAGTGATGTCGGGTGGTGGCGGCTTGCGCGAGATATCGAGACCGCTCCGGTGTACCTGACCGGCTATGCAGGAAATATCCCCACTTATTCAACCGATGTCAGCGGACTCTACCTCGCTGGCATGTTTTCTGCGGCAAATTACCCCGAACGGAGCATGAACGGATCCATTCTTGCCGGATTTGAGTGTGCGGGCGAGATCATTGCCCCTATTGACTAAGTTTATCCACATACTGTACATGCTCGGGTAACTTGTGGTAGGAACCACACGATTACACAGTCTGCGAAGCAGCGGCGCAGCCATCTCCTCAAGATTTCTGTGTTAATCTTGTGTAATCTCGTGTTTTATATGTGGATATCCACACAAATAGTGAGTAAGTACCACATACTCCTTTCTCTTTTCAGACGGCTCTTCAGACCGCAGACCGGGTGTCAGATCACTGTGACGGTTCCCCGCATCGAAGTTCCGTAGCCAGGGCAGTAATACGTGTAGTTACCAGGCGTGCTGAATGTGTACTTGAACTTCTTGCCATAACTTATCGTCTTATTATCCCATAGCCCATCCTCGCTCACCAGCACAAAGTCGATCATCGGTGATCTCTGCATATTGATCCAGTTCAATGCCTCTCCTGCGCGAATTGTCGGAGTTTTCGGTGTAAGCGAATACTTATCCAGATATATGGGTTTTGGAGGTCTCAGCGTGACATTCTCGGCTGGAGTCGGTGTCTGCGTTGGTTCTGGCGTCGGTGTTGCGGTTGGCGTCAATATCGGCGTCGGTTGAGGTGTCTGCGTCGGTTCTGGTGTCGGTGTCGGAGTGACATCACCGCCTCCATCAAGGCATCCGGCGAAGAGCACAGCGAGCAACAATGTTGCAACCGTCATCAATTTCAAATTCATCATAGCAATTTATTGTGGTACATGGTTGTAAAGTTGTTGGTTCGAGCAGATGGGGAATTGCCATGACATG
>DAOVGE010000197.1 GCA_030672605.1 Methanosarcinales archaeon | reverse complement strand
CGCAAGGTCGCAAAGTTGAGAGAGACGCAAAGTTGAGAGAGATACGCCCGCGTTTTTCACATACGCGAGGGAGCTACCGTTAGCGACCACCGAAAGCATCAGAAATAGGAAATTTCAATATGTTATTTTTCGGTGACGACTATGGTATGAACCACAAGATTTCTGTGTCAATCTCGTGGTTTTTTTGCCTCAGCTAAACGCATAAAAAAAGAAAATGAACCCCGCCGAGATTGCGGCGGAATTGCTTTGCTATTGTTCAGTACTCAGATCGGTGCATGCCCATTCGTGTGGCAGGTCATGCAGTCCGTGTCCACTACTATGTCCTTGTGTGCATCGGAATGGCAGTCGACACATGCCCTCGATCCGGTGTGCTCGATGTGACAATCCGTGCAGTTCATCCCTGCATGCTTGGTCGGATGTGTGGTAAACTCCTGCTTGGTGTCCTCATGGCATAGCATGCACTGCTCACTGGTCACAATCGCACCGAACTTGATCGTTCTTGGTGCATGTGGGTTGTGACAGGTCATGCAGTCAGCCAGTTCAGACCCATGCTCGACTCCATGGCATTCCAGACAGGTCATGGATTCTGCATGCTCGACATGGCAGGAATAGCATCCATCTCCGATCAGGGGCGCCTCGTAGTCGTATGTTGTCGGACTCAGCTTGTAGCGTAGGGCATCGTAACTGGTGTCCTTTGCCGCATGCTTGCCTCCGGAGTCCATGAGATCGGTATACTCGCCAACATGGCAGTCACCGCAGCCAGCGCTGGTGTCTGCGGCATGCGCCGGATGACAACTCCTGCAATCGCCTTCTACCGTGTTTGCATGCTGGTAATTCGCATGGCAGACTGTGCACTCGGAATACATCGGTGCAGTTGGTGTGGCATGACAGCGTGTACATTCCGCGGATATCATGCCTTCGTGCAACTGCTCGCTCTTATGTACTGAAGTGTGACAGTCGGAGTCTGTGCAGCCTCGCAAATGCCCCTCTGTGCATGGCACAGCACGTTCGCCCCGGTGTTCTGGAACGATCGCATTGAAGACGAGAGGCCATGTACCCGCCCCAGCCATCTCCTGAGTACACTCAGAGTTGTGACAGCCACCACACTGTTGCATCTCGATTGAAGCATCCGAATCAAAGACGACGATCGAGACTATGACCAGCCCAAGAACCATCAGCATCAGCACGGCGAAGAATTGAGTTTTGTTCATGGTAGGTTCCTCAACATTATCATAAGATGTTATGTAAAACACATCAAATTCCTATAAATATGTTTCGGCGTTGTCCGCCAGATTGAATAATGCCTGCTGCAAATAGACACCATGGACTTCGAAGAACTGCGCAATATCTTAAATAGGGAGCAAAAATCGAAACTCACAAAGCTCGATTCTGATTTTTATGAAAGTGTACGCGCATACCTTGATGGGCTTCATGAGGAGCAGAAGACGGCATCCGGCAGGGAAGTCCAGTTTCTTGCCGATGAGATCGATGCAGCAAACGATCGTCTGCAGCGCATCTTTAAATTCCGGGTGGGAAAGATCGTCAATCTCGCGTCGCTCAATCTGATGGAGGAGATCGATGGTACCAGAAACTACATCGACGCGATGACCCCGATCGAGCGTGATATCTATCAGTCGGTGCTCGATTCTATGAGGCGGGGCTGGTCTGCAATCGATGAGATGCTCACACGCGAGTTACGCCCGCCTGCCCCGGTTTTGGGGACGCAACCTGTCAAGGAGGCGGTTTTGGATGAGGTTACGGCGCCTGCTGTGGAGAATGTCCGGTCAGCGTCAGAGTCAGACGAAGTGCGTGTTGAACCTGTTAAACCCGTTGAGTCGGTACATCGTGAACTGAGTGGTTACACCGTGGTTCGCGTGCTCAAGGACCTGCCAACTTTCGTGGGTGCGGACAGCAACCATTACACGCTTGCAAAGAACGATGTACTCACGCTGCCAGACCTCAATGCGAGTGTGTTGTGCAAGCGCAGGGCGGTTTTGCCGATTGCGATACCCGTAAAGTGACGGTGGTGGGGGTGGCGATGCCGCATAAACTGTGGGGGCGTATTGTGCTGATGAGTCATAATTAAATTGGATACTTTTTATTATTTTCTGGTTACACCGGATTGTCTCATGTATGCACAACTGCTATAATGGGTCACTATCGATCTGAAAAGTCATTTACAGCGTTAATCAGTGGCAAATAAAACTTTTGACCACAGATTAACACTGATTTGAGGAAACATCTGCGTAAATTTATGAAATCTACATCTACAGTAATTATCATAAATCATCGATTTTTTAGATCGCGCCTTGGTCACCAATTAATTTGAAGCAGATACCAGGATTCGTCAACAGATATGCGAAATAATAACCACTGAGAGAAACTACTCTGTGCGCTCGGTGTACTCTGTGGTAGAATAAAATAGAGCGCCCATTTGAACGACCGGTTGAATTGGATGTGGCTTATAAAAGAGAAAGTCTGAAAAGCGCCTCAGGTCTCATAGGGTTCATCACCATTTCAGCCACGATTTCATCATCGGCGCTCAACTATCGCAATCAACGTATCTTAATCAGAACCACTTCCCTGCAGAACCAACCGCATGCACAATCAGGTCTGCGCAGGACTTCATATCAGCGAGCGAGAGCACCTCAACAGGCGAGTGGATGTACCGTGTCGCCATCGATAGAACTCCGGATGGGATTCCTTCGCGGGTCAGGCTGATTGCGGTCGCATCGGTGGTGCCGCCATCCGAGACATCGAGCTGGTATGGGATTTTGTTCTCATCAGCTGCCTCTCGTAGCCACCCCAGAACCTTTGGGTGCGCGATAACGCCTCTTCCACCCGCATCCATCACCGTTATGACTGCGCCCTTCCCGACCACCATCGCAGAGTCCGTCTTGGTGATTCCCGGGTGGTCGCCAGAGACGCAGACATCGAGCGCAATCGCAGCGTCCGGGTTCAGCCCAAATGCAGATGTCTTTGCCCCCTTCAATCCGACCTCCTCCTGGACAGTGAAGACGGCATGCACGGTCGACTCAATCTCACGCTCATTGATCCGTTTCATTGCCTCTATGAGGAGTGCAACACCGGCACGGTTATCGAGCGCTTTTCCAGTGATTCTGTCGTTTGCGAGCCTGACAAGGTTGCGGTCAATTGAGATTGCGGTCCCGACCTCAATACCCATACCTGCTGCCTCGTCTGCCGATGCTGCGCCGACATCGACGAACATGTCCTTGGAATCCACTGGCTTCTTTCTGTCTTCCTCTTTCATGACGTGCGGCGGTTTTGATCCGATCACCCCTATGCAGGGGGTTTTTGAGTGAACAATCACTCTCTGATTGAGCAATGTCGGATCAAACCACCCGCCGACCTTCACGAACCTGAGGAATCCCTCGTCGTCGATATGCTTTACAGCAAGCCCGATCTCGTCGAGGTGTGCTGCAAGCATGATCTTCGGGCTTGCGTCCTCTTTTGTACCCTTCTTCGTGAATATCAAATTGCCGGGCGCATCCACCCGAAGATCCCCGTAAGGGGCGAGTTCCTGCTCAACAATTGCACGAACACTACCCTCATACCCGGAGATTCCATGTGCATCCGATAATCGCTGCAATAGCTCGTACATGACTATCCAAAGAGCGCACCGAGTCCTGCCATTCCGGTCTCTTCTTCTTCCTTCTTCTCTTCTTCGGCTTCTTCAGCAGCGGGTGCTGCTTCTGCTGCCGGCGCCTCTGCCGATGCTGCCTGGGCTGGAGCTGCTGCGGAAGCCGCAACCGGCGCAACCGCTGCCTGTGCAATCGCGCTCTCGATGTCAACGCCATCAAGCGCCGCAACGAGTGCCTTTACCCTCGCATCATCCACATCGATTCCTGCCGCACCGAGCGTGCTTACGATTCCGTCCTCTGTTATCTCCTTTCCAGCACTGTGTAACATCATTGCTGCATATATATATTCCATATTTAGTTCACCTCATATCTGTGTATATCTGGTTATCGTATCATCCGAAGAGAAGACCGAGCCCTTCTGCTGCTTCCTCTTCTTTCCCTTCCGTATCCTCTTCGCCTGCCTCTTCCGCCACATCCACAGTCTCCTCTGCTGTGGTATCTTCAGCTTTCGCCTCGTCTGCGTCCTTCACTTCTTCCCTTTCAGCGATCATTTGCCCCAGAGACTCTCCGAGCGCAGCCGGATCGGTGATGCTTCCTGAAAGCGCAATCGCCTGCGACTGTGCTCGCAATAGCAATGCATCGATTATCCCGGGTTCGAGTATCGCAGAATTTATGCCAAGGTTTCTCGCATCGCATGATGCCTTCGCAAGCAGCGTGTGAATCGTTGCAGCCGTCGGATACGCAATTGCGATTGCAAGATTGAACGCCTGCGCCACCGACGACGTGATATCGGATGCGTATTGTTCCTCGTCAATATCCAGGAGGCTTGCCGCCATGATCGTGCCATTGTCACATACGGCACGGAGATTAAGTCCCACTGTCATCGGGAATATCTCGAGACGTGTAAGCATCTCAGAGAGGGCACGCGAGACTGGTTCGCCAGCATGCGCGACCACATTGGTCTCACGGATCACGACCTTGCCCTTGTCGATTCTCGCGGGTATGCCTGCGTTCTGCAGGTCGCCCACGATCGGTCCCGGAGCAAACGAAGTGGGACCGCCCTCAACCACGATGTCGTGCGGTGCGGAGACGCCCGCCTTGATAGGAGCCTGTGTTTTGCTCGACTCAAGCATACTGAATAGCTTGAACGGGTTCAGGTCTGTAAAGATGAGCACGGTCTGATCGTCAACATGCAAGTTCATCGACTGGATGTCGCCATCACAGCCATCGAAAGCTCGCCATATAAGGCTGTTCCTGTAAACTACGAGTTTTGCAACGTCTTTGAGATCTCGTCGCATTCCCTGAAGCTGCTTTGCCGGTATATCCCGTATTCCGGCGATCCCTACGACGGGATACCGGTCTGCAAGCGCTTTGATTTCCTCGACGCAATCGAGCTTCCACTGCGGGACGTGTGATGTGCGGTGTTCTGTTGCTGCGTCCATGACTTCTCACCTCACCTTCGCAGATTTGCCCATCGTCGTCGTCACGTAGATGGATTTAATGTTCTGTACACCTTTATCCAGCACCTGTTCAAGCCTCGTGACAATGGCATCAACAGTCCCTGCAATATCGTCAGCCGACATGTCTCGCCGCCCGACCGGGGCATGGAAAGTCTTCCGGTCCTTCGAACGGAGTTTTATGCTACTTCTGGCTTTGTTGATAATGTGTCCGACATCCATGTCTGATGTCAGTGGCTCCGGCATCTTGCCTCTGGGTCCGAGAATCGAACCAAGGTTCTTTCCAATGGCTGGCATGTACGCAACCTCGGCGATGAAGAAGTCGTATTTGTCGGCAAGTTCTCTTGCGCTGTTCTTGTTCTCACCATACTCGGTGATCGCATCCGGATCCTCAATGACCAGATCAGCACCCCCATCCTTTGCCCGAAGCGCAGTCTCTCCACGTGCGAAGACAGCGACCGCGATCTGTCTGCCGAGTCCGTTCGGGAGTATGATCTCCTCATCCACACGGAACCGTGGCTGGCTCAGATCAATATTCTTAAGATTAATCGCCAGTTCCACGCCTTCTGTGAAGCCTCTCTGTGGAGATTCATTCAGTACTGTTGTAACAGCATCTATTGTTTGCTTGTCCATGAATTCACCCATCGTAGTCGTATCGACCCAATCAGCCTGCTACGAATGAATTATAATATACTGTCTGTGTTGTACTTTAATGTATCTGTCAGAATCGTGCAGGTATATCGTGATTGTCGATCCACCATTCTTTGCATAAAGTATTAAATAATATTTGGGTCTTAACAACAATTGACATATAAAATATCTTGAAGGAAAATCAAGAGAATAAAAATGTTTGCAAAGACCTTTCGGGTTCCTGATTATGATGGATTCTGTGGTTTCCAATCTTTGCGCCCTTGTGCCCTCGCGTCTTTGCGTTTCTCTGATTTAACGCAAAGTCGCAGAGACGCAAAGACGAAGGAGTGGCGCCCGCGATTGCTGCAACACGAGGGCGGGCTACTGCTATCGACCACAGAAAGCATCAGAACTATGAAATTTCAATATGTTATTTTTCGGTGACGACTTAGTTCCAGGTGTTTATCGGGAATTTTATATGGTTCTGTCAGTTTTTATG
>DAOVGE010000054.1 GCA_030672605.1 Methanosarcinales archaeon | reverse complement strand
TTCTCCACTGCTGCGATTATGTGCTCTTCGCCTGCTGTCTTTCCGGCGTCAATCGCCTGAACCGTGATGCTGTGGCTGGACGCGATATTGTTCAGTCCGAGAAGGAACTCCCCAATCGCTGGTATCTCGCAGGTTCCGGCTCTTATATGTACGTCCATGGTCGTATTGGTTGTTAGGGAGATCGTGCAGTGATTGTCGTCAGTGGTTGATGTCAGTTTTTGGCTTGGATGGTTAAAAGGATTTTTAATGCATGAATACAATTGATAAATCGTGCATACATCGGGGCAGCGAGATGGACTGATATGATGCGGCATGTAATCAGCATAAAAGATTTTTCGCGTGACACAATAGACGGCATCCTTGATCGCGCCGCAGAACTCGAATCGATTGCGAGCGGCGGATCATCGAATATCCTCTCGGGCAGGATACTTGCAACACTCTTCTATGAGCCGAGCACCAGAACCCGTCTCTCATTTGATTCTGCGATGAAACGGCTCGGTGGCAATGTCATTGATTTCGGTTCGATTGAGGTGTCATCGATTGCGAAGGGCGAGAACCTTGCAGACACAATCTCGGTACTCAGCGGATACGCGGACGCGATCGTGCTCCGGCATCCAAGGGAGGGTGCGGCACGGATGGCATCCGAATTCTCGTCGGTTCCGGTCATAAACGCTGGCGATGGTGCGGGACAGCATCCGACGCAGACGCTTCTCGATTTGTACACAATAAGAAAGGAGAGTAAGCTCAATGGGGTGAAGATTGCACTTGTCGGGGATCTCAAGTACGGGCGGACTGTTCATTCACTTGCACACGCGCTGTCGATGTACAATTCCGAGATGTATCTCGTCTCGCCGGAGCAGTTGAAGATGCCCGATTCGATAAAAGACGATTTGACCAAAAGCGGTACGAAAATCATAGAAACAACCAACATCGACGATGCAATCGGTGTGGTGGATGTGCTGTACCTCACGCGAATTCAGAAGGAGCGGTTTCCGGATCCCGCCGAATATCAGATGGTGGCGGGCAGTTACAAAGTGACAAAAGATACTTTAAAGGAAGTGAAAGATGATTTAATCATAATGCACCCGCTTCCAAGGGTGAATGAGATCGATTCGGATGTGGATTCAACCAGACATGCAGTATATTTCAGGCAGTCGTTCTACGGGGTGCCTGTGCGCATGGCGATTCTCTCAATGGTGATGGCATGACTGTACAGAGCAAGGAGTTGCGGGTTCGGCGGATCAAAAACGGAACCGTGATCGATCACATCACCGCGGGGCAGGCACTGACTGTGCTGCGCATTCTCGGCATAACGGGTCAGTCGGACGAGGTTGTGAGTGTCGTTATGAACGTCTCTGATCGGAAGAAAGACATCGTTAAGATCGAAGATCGGGAATTGGATCCTGAAGAAGTGGATACGATCGCATTGATCTCGCCTGATGCGACAATCAACATCATACGTGATTACAAGGTTGCGGAAAAGCACGAAGTGATCCTTCCACAGCATATCGAGGGCGTGGTCAGATGCATGAATCCAAACTGCATCACAAACACGGATGAGCCAGCCCTGGCTGGGTTTGAGATATCCCGTGGCAAGGGAGTTGAGCTGCGCTGCGTCTACTGTGGAAAGGTGATAACAGATCAGATTGCGGATTTTCTTATATGATTGTGTGTTTCCCGGATGAAAGATTATATACCAAATAACACCATCTAATTGAAGAGATGATAACGCAGGTGATGCTATGATTGCGCAGGTACTATGGGTTGCATTGATACTGTTGATTGCATCATCTATTTTGCCGGGGCAGTATCGGCGTCACCGTTTCCTTATCGGGGCAGCGGGATGGTTCTTCTTTGCGATTCACTGGGCAGCGCAGCCGATGCACTACATCGAGATTGGGGATTATGCTAATGTCGTGCTGGTGCTGGCAGTATCACTCTTCTGCCTGCTTGTCGCACATGCGATGGTCAAGAGTTACAGGAATTACGAGAGCGCGGAGAACATTCTTCTGACTCTGACAACCGCATCAGCACTAGGAGGTGCATTCTACTACCCATTTGCCGAGATTGGGGTTCTCAACACCTTTCTGATCGCTGCGGTCGCAGAACAGGTCGTTTACATCCTGCAGGCGATCAACATGCCTGCGGATCTGATCGGGTGGGATCAGATCGGAATCAACGGATATAAGATCACAATCATCCTTGCCTGCACCGCAATCGAGAGCATCGCGATATTCCTCGGACTGATCTTCTGCGTACGCGCATCCGTGAAAAGAACCGCGATCGCCTTCGCAGTCTCGGTTCCGGTGATCTACATTCTGAATCTGGCAAGAAACGTCTTTGTTGTAATTGCTTATGGCTATCAGTGGTTTGGCGAGAACAGCTTTCAGATCGCACACCATTATATCGCAAAGATCGGATCCGGAATCGCGCTCTTTGTGATCGCTTACGCTGTGCTACTGACACTTCCCGAACTGCTGGACGCGATCGATCGCTTATTTGCGATCCTGCGAGCATATGTGGGGGGTGAAGAGAAGACATGACGATCCGGATTGCGAAAGGTTCTGTCGGATGGCTTCTGACTGCTGGTGCCTGCGCTTTATTGACATCGGTTGCAGCCACAATCGATTGCCGGTTCCGCATACCTGCCTATTTTTTTATTTTGCTGACGGTCTTCTTTGTCGGATTTTTCCGTGATCCGCAACGCAGACCGGATTACGATCCGGATGTAACGCACGACCCCGTGCTGCTGGCACCTGCGGACGGCAGGGTAATGGTGATTGATCGTTGCGGCGTGCAGATCTTCATGAACTTTCACAACGTGCACGTCAACAGGGCGCCGATATCAGGCAAAATCGAGTCCATCAACTATATAAAAGGGAGTCACATCCCGGCTTTCACGAAAAACTCTCTCAGAAACGAGCGCAATGAGATTGTCATTGCAAACAAAGACAGTCGGTGCAAGGTAACGCAGATCGCCGGAACGATAACGCGTAGAATTGTATCGTACGTTGGGGTGGGGGATTCGGTAGAACGAGGCGGGCGCATCGGCATGATCCGGCTTGGTTCGAGGGTGGATGTGACAATCCCCCCTGGTTTTGAGCCCGTCGTGCACCGGGGCGATCACGTGCGTGCCGGCGAGACTGTGATCGCCACTAGAAGATCAGGAACCGAAAATGAGCAGCAGCGATCCTGAAGCCGGCGTCCTTGAGTTACTTCGACTGCCAGACCTTATCACAATCTTAAACATCCTCTTCGGGTTCACGGCAATCCTTTTTGTTCTGAACCGTGACACTGGCGGAGCAATCATCTTAATCCTTGCTGCAGCGCTTGCCGACGGCGTGGATGGTGCTGTTGCAAGACGCTTCGAGTCGGGCGTCTTTGGAGAGCACCTCGACTCATTTGCGGACGCGATCTCCTTTGGCGTAGCCCCCGCTGTCATCTATTATGCGATCGCAAGCGCCGATCACCACACAATCGCATGTGCATTCTCCGCTGCGTACCTGATCTGCGGGGTGCTCAGGCTGGTCAGGTTCAGCATACTGGACGTCGCCGAGTTCAGGGGAATTCCGATCACAGCAGCAGGCGCATTCGCAGTGATGTCACTGTATCTAACCGACTCGCTCCATCTGGCAACCGGCGTCTTTGCCATACTCTCTCTTCTGATGATCAGCAATATCCCGTACCCAAAGGTCAGATCGACCCCGGTTTTGATGCTGCTCACCATAGTCTTCGTCCTCACGATTGTGGCGCATTGCATCGGACTGTACAACTGGTTTGCATGGCTTTTGGTAATCCTGCTCGGGATGTATGTGCTAACTCCGCTGATCGGGGGCGGGCGCATCTATGCAGGTCGGTCGCAACGTTCGTGAAACTCGCAAGCATAGCTACAGACGAGTGCGACCTAACGATACGGCATGTTTAACAGAACATGGGGGCGCCGGTATCTCGCGTGCCAGCGCGCACACAAGAAGCGGTAGCATCAAAAAAGAGCTCACACGGACCCCCCACCGTGCACTACTCAAAGCAACATGAATAACTGACTATGGGGGGATAAGTCGTTCATAGTCGTGGCAAAATAGTTAAACGGGGAAATTCCCGGGCACATCCATCTCAAGAACGCGATGTACCCGGGCGCGGGATTATGCTTCCTAAAATCCCGCGATTCTACTCGACCAGCACCTTCTCAGCCAGACCGTGACCGATTGTGATCGACTGCGCTCCCACTTTTGCAAGTACGTACGAACCTTTCTTCGGCGTCGGTGCCGGTGTCTCTTTTCTGAGGAGTGTAATCTCAGACCCCTCTTTCAGCCCGATCTGATCGAACTTCTCCTTAAGATGTGTCCCGCCAACGATCTTCTCCATCGTAGCCTTCTCACCATCTTTCAGGTAATTGATCTGGATGGATTTACCATCTCTGGTCCCAAAAACCTTAGATGCCTGACCTTCGCCCATCGTAATCTCTGTTCCCTCTACTAAAAACACCAGCGTGCGGTCCGGAACATGGCGCAGAAATGCAAGTTCACTTCCTTTTGTGATGCCGCACTCGGAGAGAAAGCCCTCAAAGTCCTTCCCGCCCTCAATCGATTTGACGGTGCCCTTATCGCTGCTCTCCAGCATCAGCAGCGGAAGAATCTCTCCACCATGTTCCATATATATCTTATCAGCCCATCCACGAGCTATTATTACTTCTTGATCCGCCACTGCCAGCGATATCGGTCCGCTGTGCACATGCACGGGTTCGGTCGCTACTACCACGAGTTTGACTCCGTCAGTTACGCCGAGTTCCTCGAGGTGTTCTTTTACATCCGCGCCACCTGTGATCTCCTTGACAACCACAGTGGTTTCAGGTTCAACATCTTTCAGTAGTTTCATCTTGTGCACCTTCTTTTCTGGTTTATCGACCTTGTGGGTCGATTCCATGATGTATTGCTAGGTACACAAGTACCCTACCCTAACAAAGTTAGGTTTATTCGGGAAAACCTAATTTCGCCCCTCTCCCGTGCGATGTCGAGAAGGAGCGTGAAAAACGTACATGCTCACTAACTTGTGATATGAACCACCAGATTACACAGTCTGCGAAGCAAAGGCGTTGCCATCTTCACAAGATTTCTGTGTTAATCTCGTGTAATCTCGTGGTTATATATGCGTACATCCACCCAATATTAAGTAAGTATGTAATGGTCAATCCGACCATGAACACAAGAGCGACGATGCTCACACAACATGCTCGCTAACAGAATGGTTTTCTTTCTTTGCGTCTTTGCACCCTTGCGTCTTTCTCGTTTTTGTTTCCCAATTCAACGCAAAGGCGCAAAGACGCAAAGACACAAGGGACGTTATTAATCTCCGCCTTCACGTCTTGCATGCTGTTGCGCATCAGACTGACCATTACAAATATTAAGTAAGTACTGAAAAACCACTAAAGCGCGCCCACGCATCCATTTATGTAGCCTAACCGCGATAACCAGTATTCATGGAACTGAGAAGCGACCGCATCAAAAAAGGGCTTGCACGGGCTCCCCACCGTGCACTCCTCAGAGCAACAGGAATAACTGACTATGAGATGGATAAGCCGTTCATCGCAGTGGTAAATTCGTGGAATGACATCATTCCCGGGCACATCCACCTCGAAAAGGTAAGCGAAGCCGTGAAAGCCGGAATACGGCTGGCTGGCGGCGTGCCGTTTGAGTTCTCAACGATCGGAATCTGTGATGGCATCGCCATGAACCATGCAGGCATGCGCTACCCGATGCCGTCACGGGAACTGATCGCTGACTCAATCGAGATCATGGTGAATGCACATGCGTTTGACGGCATGGTTCTGATACCGTCCTGCGACAAGATCGTGCCAGGACACTTAATGGCGGCTGGGCGCCTCGATATCCCAACGATTGCAGTGACCGGCGGACCGATGCTCCCAGGGTTCACAGGCGACTGTGAGAAGGACTTAATCTCGGTATTTGAGGCGGTCGGTGAGTCACGCGATGACGATTACATCTACAACCTCGAGAGCGTTGCGTGTCCGGGCGCGGGATCATGCTCGGGGCTTTTCACGGCAAACACGATGGCGTGCATGACCGAGGCGCTCGGTATGAGTCTCCCGGGCTGCGCAACCGCCCACGCAATCGACGCAAAGAAGATCCACATCGCAAAGGACTCCGGCAGAAAGATCGTGGAACTAATCGAGAAGAATATCACAGCACACCAGATCGTGACAGAGAAGTCGTTTGGCAATGCAGTATGTGTGGATATGGCGATCGGAGGCAGTACAAACACCGTTCTCCACCTACCCGCGATCGCACACGATTTTGGTATCACGCTTCCGCTCTCGCGATTTGACGAACTCAGCCGGACTACGCCGCACCTGATCAACCTGCGCCCGGGCGGCGAGCACTTCATGATCGATTTCGACAAGGCAGGAGGAATCTATGCGATAATAGATCGGCTGCAAGAGAGCTCCGGAATCGATCTTGATTCCCTCACTGTTACTACCGAAACACTTGGCGGGAACCTATCGGCTCATGTAATCGTGAACCCTGAGACGAACCGGCAGATCATCGCAACCATGGACGAACCGCTGCACGTCGAGGGCGGAATTGCAATTCTCTACGGAACGCTCGCACCAAACGGCTCTGTTGTCAAGCAGACCGCGGTCAACTCCGCGATGATGAGGCACACGGGACCTGCAAAGGTCTTTGAGAGCGAGGAAGATGCGATGGACGCGATCATGGATCACAAAATCGTGTCCGGCGACGTTGTTGTCGTCCGCTATGAGGGTCCGAAGGGAGGTCCTGGTATGCGCGAGATGCTCTCGCCAACATCAGCAATCGCAGGCATGGGCTTGATCGACTCGGTCGCACTGGTAACAGATGGCAGGTTCTCAGGCGGGACACGCGGACCCTGTATCGGGCACGCATCGCCAGAGGCTGCGATCGGAGGCGCGATCGCGCTCGTGCGTGACGGTGACACGATCGATATCGATATCCCGAACCGGGTGCTGAACCTGCTCGTTGATTCTGATGAACTGGACGTGCGGAAGAAGGCATGGACACCACCCGAATCAAAGGTGAGCGGTGTTCTTGCGCGATATCAGCGGATGGTTGGCGATGCGAGCGAAGGAAGCGTGATTACGTAGGCGTGACGTCGCGGGAGGGTGGGCACGACCCGCCCTCCATCAATTCGCCCTGA
>DAOVGE010000163.1 GCA_030672605.1 Methanosarcinales archaeon | reverse complement strand
GTACAGAGAACCCGGCGTGTATGAGGTTCGCGGCACCACAAAAGAGCTTACTGTAACCAACCCGACACCTGATGCTGACATAGTATGGGATTACAACACGTTTGCCGGTCTCTGGTATGGTCTGGATGATGATCTGAATACCGAGACGCTGACAATCGAGTGGTCAGTATTAAACGTTGCGACTCCGGATCGTGAACTCGGTGAAGGCACGGTTACGTACAAGACCCACCCGGTGTTTCGGGAATGTGATCTCAAGCCTGTGGTTGGCAACGACGGTGGCGACTACGGCTACTTCGTCGAAGGCTGGATGGGTGAGGCATACGCGGCGATAGGTGGCGATGCCGGCAAACTCTGCAAGCTCATTGTAGCATCGGGCGACAAGAAGATGCTGCTTACATCTGGTGAGGCGTGGTACATGGGTCGCGGATTTACGCTTGTTGCAGACCAGATCAGCCTACGCGGCACCACTGCCAATCTTACGCTTACGAAGGATGGCAGGGTGATCGACAGCGCGACCGTTTCGGAGGGGAGTGTGTACACATACACAGAAGACATCGGAGGCGCACAAGATGTTCTGATATTCTCGTGCTATGTGGATGCAGTCTTCAGAGGAACCGAAACAGAACTTGTGCAGGTCACGCATGTCTTCCTGATCGATGACGTTGTGATGGAGATCAATCTCGGCGACGAATATGGTGCAATGGAGGTTGTGGCGGCGTCTACTGATGAAATCGTCCTTGCAAACACCGAACCGATCGATCTTGATGCGGGCGCACGGGAGCTGGTCATGGGCGATATGTACTTCGTAACGGCAGACGACGAGACCGTGATCCGGTTCTGCCCGGTTGTCGAGCGCGTCATTGGCGGGGACGAACCACCCGCCGATGATTGCATCCTTGATTGTGAACTTAAGGTCAATCGTGGCATAGAGATCGAAGACGATGTGACGATCGAGCTTGCCCGGATATCGACAGCCAGCGGCGGTTCTGCAACGTTCCGCCTATCGAGCTATCAGAAGCCAGAGACTGTGGTTACGCTGTTTATGGGCGACACTCCGACCAGATACGAGACCGGCAGCGGCGAAAACATATATATCGAAGTGACCAGGGTCTACAACGATTCGGTACGACTCAGGGTAACCGGACCTGCAGACTGGAGGATCACTGCGTATTATGCTGTACCTGTAAAGGCTGGCGAGGTCGTTAGTATCCATGGCGAGGTTGTGGAACTTGCCGGTGCACAGACCGCGGATATCGTGTGGGACGCTTATAACTTCGCTGCCTTCCACTACGACCTCGATTGCGACGTGACAACTGAGACGATGCGGATCGCGTCCGGCACACTCTCGGAGCACGACCGGACTATCGACGATGAAAGCCTCACCTATACTACACAGGCGTTTGATGTGGACTTTGATTGCGGCAAATGGGGTGCCTACAGGGCAATAAACCTCATGGCAGAGAGCTATTTCGCAGGATACGACGAAGACATGACTCGTGACGAGATAACAGGCGAGGATTTCGACCTCATCTCGAAAAACATGCTTGGGAAGGTTCTGATCGATGAAGACGATGCCCGTATGCTCGCCACCGGCACATCGCTCCAGCTGGAAGAGGGCTACGAAGTCAAGGTCATACAGATCGATGTCGATGGAACCAAGGCACAACTCGAACTGCGCCGGAATGGAAAAACTGTTGATACCGGGATCATCAATGTACCGGATACGTATGTGTACGAAAGCGACCTCGAGGAACTATGTGACATCCCCGCAATCGTGATTCACATCGATAGCATCTTTGTGGGCACAGGTGCCGATATGATTAAAATCGACGGCATATTCCAGATATCAGAGATCTGCATCTCCGTACAACCCGGCGATTCATACGGCGAGATGAAGATTCTCGCAGACGATTCGAGCGATACGATCAGCATGCACAATTACGATCCAATCGACCTCCCCGGAGGCGGGGACCGGGGTGACCCCATCGGGATTGGGGGAAGGATCGGGTTCGCTGTTGCCGATAATGCTACTCTACGGTTCGCGCCTGTTGCAACGATTGTCGAGCCGGGTGTGTGCGAGGTCAGGGGCGCGGTTCGTGACGGGGCTCTGAACCAGGGTGCTGAAATCGTGTGGAATGCCTCCAATTCCGCTTTCCTCTGGTACGAGATTGATAGCGACGCATCAACCGAGGTGCTTGCGATCGCACCCGGCACACTCCATGAGCGCAGCCGAACAATCGATGCAGGCACCCTATCCTACACAACTCAGCCGGTCTATCAGGAATACGAAGTCTACGAAAACGAAGGGCTAACCGTTGACGGGCAGGAGGGCTACATGGCAGAAGGCTGGATGGGGCAGCAGTATGTGGCGATAGGTGGCAATGCCAGCAAACTCTGCAAGTCCCTTCTGGAGTTTGGGGATTACGACAAGAAGACGCTGGCGGTAGGTGGTGATGCATGGGATATTGGTGGTGGATTCGCGCTTGTTGCAAGAGAGATTGATCCTGCAGGATCGAGGGTATGGTTCATTCTGGAAAAAGACGGAATAGAACTTGATAGCACAGTCGTTTCATCAGGAGAGGTGTACGTCTGCATAGCAGATGTGGGAGATTGCGAAGACGAGAAAAATATCCCGATATTCTCGTGCTATGTGGATGCTATCTTCCGGGGAACCGAGACAGACATGGTACAGGTCAAGCACGTCTTCATGATCGATTGCGACCCGCTTGAAATCGATTCCGGTCTGTTCGATCGCATGAAGGTCGTAACCGCAGATTCCCGGAAGATCGTTCTCAGAAACGATGAGCCAATCGATCTGGGTGCAGGAACCACCGAGCATATCATGGACGAGATGTACTTCAGGATCGCGGATGACGACTCAAGCGTCCGGCTCTACCCGTTCGTTGAGCGGCTGGTGTAATGTGGCGAGGATGAAGCGGACGCTCCCGCGATCAGGAATCCGTGATCAAAGGCGCAATTGGGCTGCAGTCGATTGCGGATAGATTAGTGAATGGTCATCGCACCACCGGAACCCTGGTTCTGCGAATGGCTATCACACCTTTTTGATTATTCTTCCGGGACGCGAAAAATTGCAGAACATGCTCGAGTAACTTGTGGTAAACTCGCCTTCGCGAGTTCGAAACGTCGCTCTCTGCCACACCACCAGCAACAAGTTCGGACAATCTCGTGCACCCGAATATTCGTTTAAGAATATATCCCACACATTGCGCAGGTCATCCCTGCGACATTGAGTTCAATCGTTCTCTGATCTTCTGCCATGCCCGAACCTCTCAAGTCTCTGCAGGGGCTATCTTATCCGGACATAGTCTTATAACGGTATTGGTGCGAGACGAGGAGCTGCCACTAATGGAAGTAAGGATCAATATCCACAATACCCAGAAGATACAGCAATATAATCAGTATTGGCTGATGAATCAGGTAGATTACCAATGAATGCCTTCCCAAAATGCAAAACAA
>DAOVGE010000125.1 GCA_030672605.1 Methanosarcinales archaeon | reverse complement strand
CTGATTGAGGCTGGAAAATCTATTTCAGCGGCAGAGCGCGGGCAGGAAGTGGGACTGGGCGTGCAAAACCGTGTCAGGGAGAACGACCGGGTCTTCAAAGTGACTGGTTCTAACGTTTTCTGTGGTCGATAGCAGTAGCCCACCCCTATGTTGTAGTAATCGTGGGCGACACTCCTTCGTCTTTGCGACTTTGCGTTAAATCCGAGGAACGCGAGGGCGCAAGGACGCAAAGGTTGGAAACCACAGAATCCATCAAAATCAGCAAAGTGAAACGGCTGTCTACCCATACCGTATAATCCAACGCGCCACCAGACCAGAATCGTTGCCCCGATTCGGCACACTGATATTCGTCCCTGACTCTCGAATCCACCTTCTGTCCTATATCCTGCGCTCACGATCTCCCGGGCGTTAACCTCGACCTCGACATCAGCAGCAGCGCGGCTGCGGCGAACGAGAGAACGAAGCCATAGATAAACGTCGCCTCAGGGCTGATAGTGTCCCAGAGCAGACCGGAGATTACGCCGGCAGGCAATGCTGCCAGACCTGTTGCGGTGTGAAACGCACCGAGGGATGTGGCTTTCAGGTCAGGCGGCGACAGATCGACGACGAACGCCCTCTGGACACCATCGATCATCGCATAGAATACGCCGTAGAGTGCAAATAGCCAGACGATCTGGAATAGATTGGAGACAAAAGCGAGACCGAGCGATGTCATCCCGAATAGCGCATAGCCGATCACGATGACTGGCTGTCTGCCGATTTTGTCCGAGAGTGTGCCTGCGGGAATCGTGAAGATTGTGTAGACTACATAAAGCAAGACGTACAGCAACATCGCTGTGGGGTCGTTCAGACCAATATTTTGCGCACGTATCATCAAGAACGCGTAACCAAAGTTCCCAAGTGTGAAGACCGTTGCTATGGCGATGAAATACTTTAGCTGCGGAGTAAGAGCTCTGAAACTGACCCGCATCGACTTCGCAGCGGTAGGAACAGCGTTTCTCGTCGCTTTCCTCTTTTCTTTCACAAGTACGATCAAGAAAACTGCAATCAGCGACGGTATGCCTGCCAGCAGGAAGACATTCTGGAAACCAAGCGAAATGAGCAGGATAAGGCCAAGAACCGCACCGAGAACCGAGCCCGTACCATCCATGGCCCTGTGGATGCCGTACGCCTTCCCCCGGACATCATCATTGCACGACTCGGCAATGATCGCGTCCCTGGGCGCATTTCTGATGCCTTTGCCCACCCTCTCAAGGATCCTGATCGCAAATACGCTCTGCCATGCGTAGGCGAAAGCAAAGAGCGGTTTTGCGAGCGAAGAGAGCCCATAACCGAGGAGGACAAAGGGTTTTCGTCTTTTGATTCTGTCAGACCAGTAACCGGAGAAGACCTTTAGCAAGCTCGCAGTGGTTTCTGCAGAGCCTTCGATCAGACCGACAATCGTCATACTGGATCCCAGAACGGTTGTCAGAAAGAGCGGGATCAATGGAAAGACCATCTGGCTGCTCAGATCAGTAAAGAGGCTGACCAGACCGAGAATGACCACGTTGGCTCCAACGCCCCTCATCAAACCGGTTTTAAATTTCTTGATTTTGTTCATGTCACACCATTATCTCATCGACAAGTTCCTTAATCTTCTTCTTCGCTTCCGCAAGAGCAGTAATGCCCTTTTCTGTTATTCTGTAGTACTTTCTCACCTTTCCGTCAACGACTTCATCTCTTCTTGTCAGATAGCCATCCTTTTCCAGAGAATGGAGGATCGGGTAGAGTGTTCCAGCACTTATCGAATAACCATGGCTTCTGAGTTCATCCATCATCCACACTCCGAATATCTCACCCTCATTTGCATGATGCAGGATATGTATCCTGATAAACCCGAGAAAAATGTTTCTCATCATGGTATTGTTCAGCGATATTGTACGCCTACATCGCATAAGAACGTTCCGGTTCGGTTATTCCTGTGTCGTCCCCATTCAAAAGAATTAATACCATCCAGACCAACTGATAACTGATAACTGATAACAGTGAGGTATGCAGCATGGTACAGATATATTATGATAAAGATGCAGATCTTGGCGTCCTGAAGGACAAAACGATCGCAGTGATCGGATATGGCAATCAGGGTCATGCACAGGCGCAGAATCTTAATGATTCCGGAGTGAATGTCATCGTTGGGCTCAAAGAAGGCGATGAGCCATGGATACAGCGCGAGCGGGAACTGGTGAAGTCGGCTGGCATGGAGCCGATGACAATAGAGGAAGCCTCTGCAAAGGCAGACATCATCCAGCTTCTCGTGCCAGATGAACTTCAGCCCCAGGTATACAAAGACTCAATTGAACCCGGAATTGAGGCGGGCAACGCAATTGTATTCTCACACGGTTTCAATATTCACTATAACCAGATCATACCGCCCGATGATGTCGATGTCTTCATGGTTGCACCGAAGGCTCCCGGACACATGGTTCGCGTGATGTTTGAGGAGGGTAATGGCGTTCCAGGGCTCCTTGCAGTCTATCAGGACGCGACAGGCAAGGCAAAGGAGATCGGGCTTGCGTACGCAAGGGGAATCGGGTGCACCAAGGCGGGTGTGATTGAGACCACGTTCGCAGAGGAGACAGAGACTGATCTATTCGGGGAACAGGTCGATTTATGCGGTGGCGTCACCTGCATGATCAAAGCAGCGTTCGAGACCCTCGTAGAAGCCGGATACCAGCCAGAGATCGCTTACTTCGAGACGCTGCACGAACTGAAGCTGATCGTTGATCTGATCCACGAAGGCGGGCTTCCGCGAATGTGGAGTCTCGTCTCAAACACTGCAGAATACGGCGGACTCACAGTCGGTCCGAAGATCATCAACGAGTTTTCAAGAGAAGCGATGTATGATGCACTGGAACGGATTCAGAACGGCGAGTTTGCACGGGAATGGGTCCTTGAAAGTCGTGCAGGGCGCCCTGTCCTGAACGCACTCGAACGGAGGGAGAATGAGCATCTGATCGAGCAGGTCGGCTCCGAACTTCGTGCGATGATGCCGTGGCTGAATCAGGAATGATCAGCCGGTAGAACAAGACGTTGATGAACTATTCATCAACGTTTATTTTTCGTTTTGTGGGGATACATGAACAGAAAGAAGATCGTTGTGTGGGTATCGATTACATTGCTTCTACTGATAGGACTTGCGGTGTCGGGATGTCTCGAGCGGGAGGATCCGACAGTTGCAACCGTCCAGGTATATCTGGATGCGAAGAACACGAGCGATTACGAGACCGCATCGCGGGTTGTGGACAGCAGGTATCAATCAAAGGGATACATAATGATGACCTGGACCCGGGTGGAACAGACCAAAAACAAAAAGATCCATAATGTGGACCTGACTGCCACCATCTCTGGCAATCGGGCGGTGGTTGCTGCGAATTACACCGAGATTGAGTACGGCGAGAATGCGCACAAAAAGATCGGCGAGCAGAATATGACTCAGTACTTCAAGCTTGAGAATATTGACGGGGTGTGGCTGATAATCGGGATCTCATCAGAGCCGCTGCCACAACCGGAGTCAACAGGACCGGTCAAGAAGGATCCTCTCGATCAACTCAGCGACAACGCGGTCTATATTTTGCCTGCGGCACTGCTCATGCTTGTGGTTGGTGTCATACTAAACCGCAAAGAGAAGGCAAAGGCGAATGGCAGTGCGCAAGGCTCAGGAGGCTCAAACTCGAATACCCTCCCGCTGCAGACCGCGCAGCTCTCGAGGTTTGTGCGGTGCATGCCCTCGCAGATGAGTGCCGGAAACCCAGGCACCGTCGATGTCTGGATCAAGAACTTCGGTAAGCAGCCATACACGAAACTCGTGGTAACGGCCGCGTTTCCAGATACTATCAAAGTGAAGAAGAATAAACTAAAATTCAGCACGCTTGAAGCCGGACAGACCGCAAAACAGACATGGAATGTTAAACCCGCCGCATCCGGAAAGTTCCAGATCAACAATGTGGCTGTCGCATTTACATTCGGTGGGAAAAGATATGCGGGCGCGCTCGATCCGATCTGGGTGCAGGTGGCATGACGGTGCACGGAACTAATGAGAAACAGTCATGAAACGGCTGACGGTGCTGACCGTGGTCCCGGCGCGATGTTCAGGATGTCGGTTGTGTGAACTGGCATGCGCGCATCTTCGGGAAGTCAAGTACCCGGGATTGCGGCGCCAAAACAGATGCTTCAATATGCCGATATCTGAGAAAAAGCGCTGCGGCAGACCCATTGATGGGGTGCTACAAATCCGGGCTGGTAGGAATAGCGACGCTGGCAAAATGCTCATTGGGGTACCATGGGCTGCCAACTTATGTGGCATTGATCAATGACTCTGAGTATCACATCCACGAATGGGTACGTTTGAACGAATCATACGAATCGACACTGGCAAGTTCGTTTTATCTGCATATTCGTGACATTTGCGGTAAAAATCCCCCCGCAAAACCGTTGAAGTTGCATCGACACCATACGGCAGGATTGCGCTCTGTGCTAGAAAGGTTTATATATGGCAGCGTCTTATGTTATGCTATCACCTCCGTTTTCGTGGTCGAAAGGCGTCGGCTCGGATTATCATTGAAATATGTGATATGATGGGTCGGTCTTTGTCCACGATATTATGTTGATGGAGACGGAAGATCGTTTCGTCTGACATTGGTCCTGATATTTCGGTTAATTCCGATCGGTAGTGAAATCCTATCAATTCCATACAGTACAGTGTGCTTTAATTCTGGTTGATCCTGCCAGAGGTTACTGCTATCGGAGTTCGATTAAGCCATGTGAGTCTAAAGGTTTCTTCGGAAGCCTTGGCGGACTGCTCAGTAACACGTGGATAACCTGCCCTTAGGTCTGGCATAACCCCGGGAAACTGGGGATAATACCGGATAGATCAGGGGTCGCTGGAATGCGCCCTGATCCAAAGCTCCGGCGCCTAAGGATGGGTCTGCGACCTATCAGGTTGTAGTGGGTGTAATGTACCTACTAGCCGACGACGGGTACGGGTTGTGAGAGCAAGAGCCCGGAGATGGATTCTGAGACACGAATCCAGGCCCTACGGGGTGCAGCAGGCGCGAAACCTTTACAATGTGCGAAAGCATGATAAGGGAACTCCGAGTGCCAG
>DAOVGE010000013.1 GCA_030672605.1 Methanosarcinales archaeon | reverse complement strand
CGTGAAGTGAACACCCATGCCGAATCCAACAGTACTAAAGTAGTATGCACCATCAAATTCTCCGTCATCATATCCGATCTCTTCGCCAGCCGATATTGCTCCGATCCCTTTTCCGATCTTCTCCAGACCCAGTGCACCGATCACGGCAGTCTTGCTCTCTTTTGCATCACAAGATACCGATATGCTGCTGTATGTCAGGTCTCTATCACCCTCGTTGCAGATATTAAGCGTTTTGCTGACGCTCTCGCCTGGTTTCAGTCTCGCCTCGAGATCCACCGGCGTTACATCGATGTCCGGATCTTCACCGTTGCCGTCACACACAACCGCCCGGATCATGACGTTCTGTTCGAAGGGCCAGGGGTACCATTCCCCTTCCATATAGACTAAGCCACGCTCGTTGATTGAGGAGTTTTCATCGCATCCGAGGTATGGCGCAAGTTCCCGTTTAGAGTACATCGCGATCACAAAGTCCTTTGGAATGTCGATATTGTCCATATCCACCTCACACCATCCATGCTCAGCAGGGTCTGTTGTTCCGGATGCAAGCACGCTTCCGGGCTCGCTTCCGGTCCATTTGAGCACTTTCCAGTCGAAGGAATTGTCGGAGACGCTCTCGTTTAGGATTAAAGCGAACCTCGCGGTTTTGAGCTTGACATAATCAGGGTTTGTGATTGTGAAGTGGACTGCCATACCAACTCCCGAAACCTTAGGAGCCGTTCCATCCTCTGCCGTTCCATCGTCGTACCCAATCTCCACGCAGTCGCCTGTGACTGCGAAATCGTCCGTTATGCCGAACCCTGAGCCATCCAGGGTTCCGATGCTGGATACTGCCACACTGTTGCTCTCCTGCTCTGCCGCATGCAGACTATTTGCAGAAAGAGCAAGCACTGCGAAGAGTACCAGTATTCCGAATAGTATTCGTTTCGTTCTCATAATGTTCTTTCACCTTCTTTCAAGTCGTAATTCTCGTATGCAGGCGGGGGCGGGAGGGTCGCACACTTCCCGCCCCAACCCATGGTCTATGGCGTGTATTTGAAGTGGATCGGTCTGACAACGTGCGACCTGAAATGCCCTCCTACTCCGTATGGATCCGTGTAGAACGCCCCTATAATGGTTCTATCCCACAGGAGCAGGTTAGCCGAATATGCGCATTCCACCGGATCTGCAGCCAGATCAAAGACTGTTATCCTGTGCAGATCGACGATCGACCCATTCGGCGTTGTGCCGGTCTCGCTCAGATTTGCAGCTTCCGGGCGGGCATCATAGTAGTTGATCACATCGTAGTAGTGAAACGTAGGATACGAATCACCGCCAATCCTGAGCCGGTACTTCCAGAAGTGCGTATCATTGAACTGCGCACTCACCATGAGACCAGTGCCAAGCGCGTCCGTCACACTCATATCTGTGCTGCCATACGTCGTACAGATACCGATCCCGACGCTGAGGTTTTCGAATTCCGGAGGGGTGTTATCCACCCGCACGAAATGGTCAACAGGCTCCCGTTCCACAATCCCGCCTCGCTCATATTCGAGCCAGACCCGGTAGAGTCCATCCTCCATTATCAGCGTATTCCAGTTGGTCAGGATGAGCGGGTTGCAGGGAAGAAGTTCCCTGTACCTGACCGCATCATACCAGCCATCCGAATCAGAGAACCACGGCACATCGGTTGCGCAACCAGTCATGGGGTCTTTTACCATCCAGCCGCAGCCGGACTGGACATCAATTCCGGTCTCGTTTCCAGGTCCGGAATCAGCCTTGTAAACAACTCTGAACCTGGTTACGTCATCACAGATGTTGCCCCAGAACGGAATATTCCGCCCAAAAGGGTGGTCGGTCTGAGGGTACCAGAGGTCTGCCCTGCCATCAATACCGATGTCGGCAACCGCTGTTTGCAGCCCGCCGATGTTTGTGATCCGGTTCACGCACGCGGAAGTGGTGCCAACAGAGAGGGCGTCGAGCCCGAGTTCAAGCGCCATCGGCTCGAAACAGTTGACAAGATCACCATTCCTGCGTACCACGCCGTCGCCGAGTCTGATGACGTCGCCATCAGTGAAGTTGAAGACTTCACTGTTGTACAGTATCTCTGTTGAGAAGATGATGGCTTTTCGATCCGGTACATAGCCGGAGTTGGGGTCGACAACAGGCAACGCACGTTCAGCGGTGACCGCATCCAGCCCGAAGTCAACTCCACGATCCGGGATTCCGGCAGGGACGTATATTGGAAGCAAGACGCCGTTACTGGCAACGATCATGCCTGTTTTTACAGAGAGCAGATCACCGTCCAGAAACCCGGGACTATCAGGCGTTGGTGCGGTCCCCTCGGTTGAGAACCAGATATCGATCTCATGCTCCTGGAGCAGCTCAGGCAGTATGCCGGGCGCCTCAACCAATTCAGTCCTACCGATATCTTGCGCCTTTGACAGAACTCCGGCGATACGATCCATCTCGCCTATGAAGTGGACAGCATCCAGTCCCAGATCGACACGTATATCGAATTTCGCAAGCAGAGCACTGTTCGGAATGACTGCGCCGTGTGTTGAGAGCAGGTCGCCCGCAGTGAAGATTCCTTCGGGATGGTCGAGTTCGGTTGAGAATGCGACCAACGGGACCTCATACTCAATATCAATGACATCGACGGCGTCCAGCCCGAGATCGTATCGGCACTGGAACGTATTGAGTAGTTCATGGTTGCGGGCGCAGACCACGCAGTTTGCGCCGAGCAGATCACCATCCGAGATGATCGGATTTCCGTCCGGCGGCGCCGGACCATGAGTTATGAAATCCACCTCGGTTGAGAATGCAATGTCTCTGCAGGCATCCATCGATCCGTGCGGGCAGTAGAGCACCGTTTCCAGGCAGTTGTTGTCCTCATTTGACTCCTGCACTATATTTTCGATGTCTGCGCAGACCATCACATTGTCCGCTGGCGGTGTGCATACCCAGCGATAACCAAAGTCGAGATCTATACTATCTCCAGGCTCTAAATCGGTAACTGCCATCTTAGATGATACCTGGTCGCCGTTGATGTACAGCGCAGTGTCGTGGCCCGCAGGAGCGATTACACCACCCGCGTTCTCCAGTGTGTAATAGATCCTATCACCCTCATTCCACACCGCGCCGATCACAAGGTCGGGTCTTCTGAGCGCCGGCAAAAGCTCAAAGTCGTAACGGAGACGTTCGCCTGCGATGACCTCAGCCTCCGCGGTCTGGGGGGTATACCCCTGCATACTTGCTGTTACGTTGTACGTGCCTGCTTTGAGATCGCAGATCTCGTAATAGCCCTCCTCGTCCGTTTCATCTTCTCCGGAACCCGGTCGTCCCTTGGCGACGACGGACGCCTCTTTCAGGGGGCTGCCGCTCTCATCCATCACGAGTCCCTCGATACAACCGGCGTAATCATCGCCGCATGGCACTCTGAATGTCCCTGCAGTGACCTGGCACTCGATGCTTCTGTTATCGTAATTCTGCAGATATGCCTCGAGCGCGAGCTCGCTCTCGCCACAGCCCACCGCCTTGAAGGTGACCTCTGCGAAGACGAAGCTACCTGAGACTCCCTGCGCAACCACGGTGAACGCATCTATCCTCACTACGCCATTGTCGTTATCGATCTCGGCTGTTACACTGCTAAAGTTTCCGTCCTTAACAGATTCAACGATCACAACGCTGTTGTTGTAATAAAGCTCTACAGCGACGGTGCACATCCCCTCGACGTTCTCTATTGTGATGGGTACTGTAGCAGTCTTTTCCAGGGGTGCCGATGCATCCCCAATCGATACCACCGCTGGCTCTGCAGCCACCGATGGAGCGCACGTCAACACGATTGCAAAAACAAGTATTCCGGCAATCAGTTTCCATTTCATCTGGCTTAATCCTCCTATTTTTATGCTCGATTGTCTGCACAGGCAGATTTTATGTGCAGCAATGACATTCTGCTAACGATAGTAGTCTGCATATCTCATATATCTATCCAACCCCATGCTCGTGGGGGTGGCGATCGGTGTCATTTTCTGAAAAAAGTACCTGCCCTGCATGCGATTGCACTAAATAACAAAATGACGCCGGGTGGTGCAAAATAGCCATTGAAGGTGCGCGTTTTGTACTTTATTCACAAGATGTCACCTTGGTTGCAGTCGGTGTGATATTATTTAAACGTTACGCTTTTGACAGCTATTTATATATGGGTCCTCAGCCGGCATTGTAAAACGAACATGCTCAATACTACATGGTATAACACAAGAGTACCCAGTCTGCGAAGCAGCGGCGCAGCCATCCCCACAAGATTTCTGTGTTAATCTCGTGCAATCTCGTGGTTTTATATGCAAATACCCACACAATATTGAATAAGTACGATAAAATCCGCGGAATCAGTGTTAATCTGTGGCTAATAACCTCGATCCACCACTGATTTACACAGATTGAGGGTTATCTGTCTGCCATACGTCATTGAGACTATTCGTAAAACGATGCTATCGGATGGCGTCGACATGATTCAACTCTTCGATTGCCCCCGTCTCCACCCAATCTTATTCGCCCGTCTCACACGCAGAGCCTCACGTTCACGTTCCCTCCGTTCTGCTCTCGCCCGCTCGCCGATCCGTTCACGGTCGACGGTGTACAGTTCAAAAGTCGGGATGATCGCCCTGATCACGGGAACATCGATCCATGGCTGCGACATGTCGACGATTATCACTTGTGGAGCTGCGCCGCGAAGCCTCTCAACGATCATCTCGATGTTCTCTGCGAGCGTGTTCGCTGATAAGTCAGGGACATCGGAGAGTCTGATGGTGTCGGCGTCGTCATACCAGAATTTGTTCATGCGTTTCATGCGGTCGTAGCCTGCGCCTACAACGAAACTGCTACGTTCTCGCACGTCCTCGCGCCCGCCGGATATCTGTGCCAGTCTGAACTGAGCCGCCTCGGTGAGTGCACGGAATGCCGCATGTCCCGGGTTCAGATGGGCACCCGCGCCCATGACAAGCATCGTTGGGTCTTTGGTCGTGTAATCATCAAGTGCAGCAACTACAACCGGGATTCCAGTTATTGATGGCAAAAACCAGAGTTTCACGGTTATGCCGGCGTTCTCAAACGTCTTCTTGAGATCATACACCTCACCATCATCCTCTTCTACAATGAGCTCCTGCCCGACATTTCTGGTATACTCTGCTACGCTCAGAGAATCCCGTTCGATCACCTCAAGCAGCCCGTGCACGATCGCCTCCTCAATCGTGTTGCCTGAGGCAAGTCCGCTCGTGTTGCTGCGGAATATGGGTATTCCATGGATATACGGATGGTACACGGCATTCGCAGGCACGAGCACCTCTTCGTCATTCATGAGGTCCCATCCGCTCAGCCAGTCGAGTCTGACGCCGTCGGCGAGCGGTTCCGGGAGAAGCAGCGTCTCCGGGTTGATTGCGTTCGCATCCACAAGGTTTTCATAAGTTTCGACAATTGTATCAGAACTGACCGGATTATTTTTGAAATCGGCGTTTGCCTCCGGGATCTCGGCAAAACATCTCTCGACCGACTCCATTATCGCAGAGATTCTTGCCTGAATCTCGGTTGCGCCCTTACCCGAGTAGACCGTTATCGCGCCCTGACACGCACCTGGTCGGCTTGCTGTCATCACTGGAATTCCGACCCGGTCAAGATGCGTGATATCATCAAGTGATACAACTCCGATATCAGGAAGTATCTTTTCGATGTTTGCGAGAGTTGTTTTGTAATCAAATACCCGCTGGGTGCCTGGCTGGTATTCGATCTCCGGGTTGATCTCTATTCGCATGGGACTTCATATTGCATGGTCATTTATTAAGTGATCCCTGTTCAGGAGGGCGTCTCTTCGCACCAACATGCAACAGCGTACATGCAACAATATTTGTAAAGAATGGCGAGGTTAAGTAACTTCATGCCCTCTGCAAAACCCCATATCAGTATACGGGATCCCCACTTCATAATCGGCGGCGTTGACACAGTCGCGCTTGCACGGAATTTGGAACGCCGCTGTACGCAACCGATGAACAACGTCTGCGTGAGAACTTCCGCATGTTCGCGGGAAGCGTTTCCGAATGCAGACATCTACTACACAGCAAAGAAACGCATGCTGCCAGCAATCGAACCGGGTGACGTGATCGCTGTGCTCGATTCCAGATAAGTATTTCACCCACCCGATCGGTTCTGGGCATCTGATCCGACTCTTTCGTGGGAACGGAACAATGAGGGACATCACACATCAATCAGTTCACATTCGACATCTTTTCTGAGTACATATCCATCCTTCGCTCTCAGTTCATCGATTATCTGCACCAGATCGGATTTATCTACCAACCCTTTCTTTTTACACACAAACAGCAATTCCGGAATGTTGAATACAGGTATTCCTTCCGCATCTGCGACTTCTTCTGCTTTCCTGTCCTCTATAAAGGCAATCCCGCCACATGTAGATGCGATCACGCTCAGTTCGCCAACTCCGAGCCCGGAATACCTCTCTACCAGATGTGAGAAATCAGAAGATTCTATCAGCACGATGGTTCCCTTCTGTAGCTCGATTGCTAAGGATTTTATCAATGACTGGCACACACTCATCTCCTCGTAAACTTCAAACGTTATTCGTATATGATCGCAAAATCGGAGTATCAAGTCCAGGCGACCGATCTTCAGTATGGCGCTCAAGAACCCTGTATCGACTATAATAGGTCTGCGAGTTTCTTCGCCTTCGCTTTCAACTCTTCTGCTGATGCCGGACCCCTCCTCAAAAGAACATTATTTTTATATAACAGATTTTTCATGTTCTCGTAGGATGTGTCTGCAATTTCACATGCCTTGCCCATGCTGATCTCACCACATTTGTAGAGCTCTATAGCTATACTTTCCCTCATCTCCTTATTCACACTGAAGAATATTTTTAGTGCATCATGCACAATCTCGTCCTCTGTATATCCAAGTTTTGTTGATGCATGGAGCATATATTGTGTATCCGGAGTTTTCATGCGTACACCCCTGTGTAATTTTGTTGTTGGTATGTGAGCTTGTATCACGAGGTCTGTTGCCATTGTCTGGATTTTGCGCCATACACAATAAAATCATCGATCGTTGCCATGGCGTCACGTTGGGCTTGGATTATTTCAAGCATTCGCAAACACACGCCCTCATTTCCCATTCCATTGTGTAATGTATACGCACCACATAAAAAAGTTTTCACTCTTGCAATATACTACCTTCTAGAACCATAGATTTGGGTTTTCAAGTCTTAAAACAGGTTGGATTATACTTGATCATCCACGATTCCGCAAGTCAATCTTGATGCCATGGGATCGTTGGTACCCACTTCAAAAAGTATGGTAAAACCCAATCTTCAGTCGTTCTGAGAGATATGCATAAAAACCTCAATCTGTGGAAATCAGTGTTAATCTGTGGTTAAAGGTCATGTAGAGTCAAACGGGAATTTAACCGCAGAGTGCTGCTGAGGGGCGCGGAGGAGGATATATCCCTTGCGAACCTCAGCAGCACTCTGCGGTTATTTTTCTTGATAGGACGCATAGAATCGTAATTGGGAGACCAATCAACATACATGAGTAGTTGCCGTTGAGCTAACGTTGTATGCGACATGCCCACAGGCACCGCTGCCACGGTTGACTCGCCCCTCTAACCATCTACATTTAAGTTAAGGTAAAAAAACATGGTATGCCATGAACCCGAAGACCGCACCCAGAGCAGCAACCATCGTCCTGCTGATACTTATACTTACACTTGCAACAACGATCGCATCAGCGTCCGCACCCGCATCCGCGGCCTACCCCCAGTTCCATCACAACCCACAGCGCACAGGAAACGTGAGCGGAGACGCCCCACTCACAGACACGCTTCTCTGGAAGACGTCGCCATCGGTTGGCTACATCGGAGGCGGCGCAAGTATCGCTGGCGATCGTGTCTATGTCTCGACATGGCCCCCTATGGGAAAGAGCAACAATCTCGGATTGTTCTGCCTGAATAAACACACCGGTGAGATTCTCTGGAGAAACCCTCTCTCGGGGGGCGGTGGTGCATCCACGCCCGCCATATCAAATGAGCGGGTCTTTGTGGGCTCGTGCACCGGCGATCTCTACTGCGCGAACGCAACTGATGGGATGGCGGTATGGAACACCACAATCGATGAGAACCCCTCCTATTGGGGCGTCGCATCATCGCCGCTCATCTACAACGGCACGGTCTTTGTGAACAGTTTTTCTGATGCGAAGTTGCATGCATTTGATTTCGATGGAAACAAACTCTGGGAGATCGACACTCCCGGTAACATCGATCATTACGCATCCCCTGCGGCAGAATGCGGCATGGTCTTCTTTGCGGGTGGCAATCCCGCGCTCTACTGCGTGAATATCAGCGATCATTCGATTCTGTGGAGATTCAACACGTCTGATATGATCAAGACGACGCCCACAATTGCGGACGGTGTGGTCTTCTTTGCAACGAAGAAGAGGATGTACGCCCTTGATATGGCAGGGGGTGAGCTATGGCGCCGTGATCTGGGAAGTACGATCTCCTCGCCCGCGATCTCTCACGGCAGGGTTTACATCGGTTCGAGCACGTTAGAAAAGAAGTTGTATTGCTTCGATGCAACCGATGGAAGCGAGATATGGAATAAATCAGTTGATGGCGCAATCCTGTCATCGCCTGTTGTCGCATGCGAGACGGTCTACTTTGGAACGAACGCTGGCGACGGCACGGTCTACGCACTGAACGCAACCGACGGCACGGTTCGCTGGAGCTACGATACCGGGGACTACATCATGTCACCACCATCAGTCTCCGACGGAACAATGTTCATAGGCTCGGATACCGGATACCTGTACGCGTTTGGAACTCCGGAAGCGTTCTGGAATGGGAGCGTAGTGCTGCTCAAGGGAGAGACGTTGAATGTAACCGCAAACAACGGCGGCACAAACTACACGATCAACTGCACAACAGCACTCGGAGCATTCGTGAAGGCTGCTGGAGCAAGATACGGGGATTTCAATTTCACGATCAACGATTCCGGTTATGCCGCAAACGGCAGTCTCTTCGTCGATTCGGTTGCAGAACTCTCAAATGATGAAACAGAAGGGACCGGATGGCACTACCGGGTGAACGATGACTGGGAGTCTGCGATCAGCACGAACACGTACGAGTTGAACGCCGCAAGCGATGCCCGCGATATGGTCACGTTCTACTACGGCAATTCCGCGGTTGTGCCAGAGAACTCCACGATGGTAATCACCATCACAACGCAGGTCATCGCTGAGAAGCCAGAAGCGATCATAATTTCGGTTGAGCGCCATGATTTCATCGAATCCGCATCCGTTGAGAGCAACCTGAACATAACACTCCTCCATCCGTCGGAGGTTGAGAGCGGAATCGATCTCACAGGGTGTGATCTGATATTTCTCGAGCACATCGGCGGTAGTGCCGCAACAAATCTGATGGAGCCAGTTGCAGCTGCAAATGATGCAGGAATTCCGATCATCAGCATCCATTCGGAAGGATATGATCAGATCTTTGGGAATGTCAACTTGACAGGGCATCCGTTGATTCTGAAGTACTGGGACAACTACGATAGCGAAAATATTGCACGTCTGCTAACATATCTCGAGATTAACTTTTGTGGGTTGATCGGCGACATAAAAGACCCGATTCCAAGTCCGAAAGCATATATCTACCATCCGGATGCCACGAAATTGTTCCTTAACACAACAGAATATATCGAATGGTACTCCGGCGAGACCAGAGTCGGCTACCGGTACAGTCCTGACAATCCGACGATCGGGGTCGCTGCGTGGCACGAATCCACAAGATCGCCAGAGATACAGACGCTCATCCATACGCTGGAGCAGAAGGGCGCAAACGTGATCCTGATCGGATTTGTGGGAACTAACCACATAAAGCGGTTCTATATCGTGAACAACTCAACGATCGTTGATGCCATAATATGCACGAAGTCGTTCCGGATCAATTTAGCAGATTCGGATCAGGGAATACGAGACCTTGAGACGCTGAACGTGCCTGTTATGCGGGCGGTCAGGTTGTACTACATGAACGCTGATGCGTGGCGAAACGAGACGAGCCACGGAATTTCGATTATGGACCTGGGCTTTCAGGTGGGGCTCCCCGAACTCGACGGTATCATCGATCCGATTGTTATTGCCGGGAAGAACATATCAGAGACCGAATACCAGCCCATCGATGAGCAGATCAACTGGCTATCTGATCGGGCGATCTCGTGGGCGCGTCTTTGCCATATCCTTAACAGCGAGCGCAGGGTCGCGATGATCTACTACAATCATGGCGGCGGCAAGGACAATCTCGGAGCATGTTACGTCAACGTGCCCCCGAGTCTGCGAAACATCTTAGATTCGATGAGAGAAGCAGGATATAACGTAACCGGGGAGCTACCTGATGAAAAAGTACTGATCGATCTGATGATGCACGAGGGTACGAACGTCGGGACGTGGGCGCCAGGGGAACTCAATAAGATGGTTGCCGCTGGCAACGCAACCCTTGTTTCCGTGGATTCGTACATCAAATGGTTCAGCGAACTCGAAAAGCCGCGGCAGGACGAGGTCGTTGAGCGGTGGGGACAGCCACCAGGCGAGATTATGACGTGGGAGAACGAGACTACAGGAGATGCGTACTTCGTCTTCCCGAAGCTCTCATTCGGAAACGTGATCTTGACACCCCAGCCAACAAGAGGCTGGCTTCAGAACAACACGGTGCTGTACCATAACAGAGACGTTCCGCCGCACCACCAGTATATTGCGTTCTATCTCTGGTTAGGACAGGAGCAGGAGTCCGGCGGGTTCGGTGCGGATGCGATCATCCACTTCGGAAAGCACGGAACTCAGGAGTGGCTTCCGGGCAAGGAATCCGGATTATCACAGAGGGACTGCTGGCCTGCAATCCTGATTCAGGACCTGCCTGTGGTCTATCCATACATCGTTGACAATATCGCAGAGGGCACGCAGGCAAAGCGGAGGGGCAGTGCGACCATGATCACGCATCTGACGCCACCGATCATCGCATCAGGGCTGTACGGGAATCTGACCAATCTTATCCAGACGATCTCGGATTACGAGCTGGCTCATGAGAATACTACCGTTGCAGACGAGTATAAAGCGCAGATCATCTCGCTATACCATGAACTGCATCTTGAGGATGCGCTCAAGGTCAACCTGACCGAATCACCAGAGATTGTGGAGAATGAGACCTTGTTTTGCGAGTTCACAGATGAAATTGCCGACTATCTCTACGATATCAAGATGTCAAATATCCCTTACGGGCTGCACACCTTCGGCGATCCGCCAACAGGCGACCCGATGGTTCTGATGGTGGGTTCGATGCTAAGGGACGTCTACCGCAGGGAGGTTGGAGCGATGATCGGGTATTTTGGATATCCTGACCCGACACAGGTTGCAAACGAATCGAGACTGGACAACTGCACGAAAGAACTGCTCAAACTCGTTCTGAGGAATGGCACAACGCCTGCAGAGGCGCAGATGACTGTATTTGGTGTGAACGATTCTGACGTCAGCGAAAATATCACCGCATTACTTGAGCGTGCAATCCGCTTCAAAGAGAATATCACGGCGTGCGATATCGAGGTTCCGCGGACGCTTGCCGGCTTGAACGGCAGCTATATCCCACCGTCCTCTGCCGATGATCCTATCAGAGACCCTGATGCGCTTCCGACAGGAAGAAACTTCCACTCACTGAACCCGGACAGGATACCAACAGCGGCAGCCTACAAGACCGGCACAGAGATGGCAGAGAAACTGGTTGAGCGATACCGTGTGGACCACAACGGCGCATATCCGAGAAAACTTGAGATCATCCTCTGGGCATGGTGCACAACAGACGGCGGCGTTGTTGAGAGTGAGATACTCCGCCTCGTCGGCGCAAAGCCTCTGAGGGATGAGTATGACAAGGTAATCGATGTCGAGTTGATACCGGTGAGCGAACTCGAGCGCCCGAGAATCGATGTCGTTGTTGTGCCGTCAGGGCTTGAGCGGGACTTCTCTCCAAAATCGCTGAAATTCATAGACAGGGCAATCAGGCTTGCGGCAACAGCGAACGACACCTATCCAAACGGGACTGCGTACCCGAATTATGTTATGGAAAACTCAGAGGCAATCTACCACTGGCTTGTGAACAATACTAATTACACGGACTCGGAGGCTCGATACTTCTCAATGTCCAGAATATTCCTAGAAGCGCCCGGAACTTACGGACCCAATCTCGACTCCGCACTCAGCGCAAGCGGAACATGGACAAACGATTCCGCCATCGGAGAGCTCTTCATCAAGAGGATGAACTACATCTACGGAGACGACGTCTGGGGAGTTCCGGGAATCGACATCTTCGAGATCAATCTGGCTGATGTCGATTCCATCGTGCACAACATGAACTCGAACCTCTACGGGTTGCTGGACAATGACGACGTTGTCCAGTATGTGGGCGGGTCTGCATGTGCGATCAGAACCCTGACAGGCGAGACGCCTGGTGCATACATAA
>DAOVGE010000005.1 GCA_030672605.1 Methanosarcinales archaeon | reverse complement strand
CTTGCGTTGAATTGAAGAATAAAAACGCAAAGACGCGAGGGCGCAAAGATTAAATAAACCTCCTGATTGGCGATCGTGTGGTGTGTGCCTCGGTCTTGTGCATTTATGGCCAAATTGGCAATTACAAAAATCGCACTTTATGCTGGTCGCTGAGTATAAACACGTAACTTTGCTGAAATGCCCTGCTGCAACCACAACATTGATAGCGGATTGCACCATCTCACTCATTACAATGAGTAAAAAAAAGATTGCGAGAGATGCAAAAGATAAAGAATCTGATGAGATCGTCGTCCCCCCGATCGATCGGCGGAAGCGACACATCGATGGTATCAAGAAGACTGTGGTTTCGTCTGTTCTCGGCATCGCATCTGGCGTAATATGCTATTATGTCCTGACATTATCGCAAATGCCAGAAAATTTCTCATATCTGCTGCTGATAGTGGCATTCTATGTCCAGAAGCCCGTATACATGAACATGGGGATGGATGTGAACCAATTCACGTGGAAAGACTGGTTTTTTGTTCTTTTCATGACTGTAACCTTCTGGTTCGTGTCGTGGACGCTGCTTTTGAATTAGAGTAGCATGAATAAGCGAATCCCGGCGGTTCTGCTGATTCTATCGATTGCGCTGGTAGCACTATCACTATCCGGCTACATGGACGATGATTGCCACCGCGTAGAGGAGATGCGGGTTGCGATGAATACCGATGTTGCAATCACGCTCACGCATCCGGATGCATCAGAAGCAGAGTCTGCAATCGATTCCGCTTTCGCGGAGGTCTACAGAATCGAGCATCTGATGAGCCATACGGAAGGTGTTGAGGTGAGCGAGGTTGCAAGACTGAACAAAGACGGTTTTCTTCCGAATGCCTCATCTGATCTACGATATGTTCTGAACAAGTCTATCGAATGCTCGGAATTAAGCAACGGATCGTTTGATGTCACTGTTTTTCCGGTCATAACTCTCTGGAAGGAGAGAATACGTGCCGGAGCACCCCCTACCAGCGATGAGATCAACAAAACACTGAAACTGGTAAATTATAGAAACATATCGATTAGAAACGGAGACATATATTTCAACCAGAGATCTATGGGGCTAACTCTTGGCGGCATTGCGAAGGGTTACGCTATTGACCGGGCGATTGCGGTCCTGGAAGAGCGGCACATCAAAAACGCACTCGTGAATGCCGGTGGCGATGTCCGGGCACTCGGTTACAGAAGCGAAGGAAGACCGTGGAGGGTCGCTCTGCAGAATCCGGAGAACAAGACGGAATATATAACCATTATGTACCTCAGTAACGTCTCTGCTGCAACAAGCGGGAACTATGAGCGGTACTTCAGCGAGGCGGCGCGGAGATCGCACATCATTGATCCGAAGACCGGATATGCGGCAGAGGAACTGTTGAGTGCGACGATCATTGCAAAGACTGCGACCGATGCTGACGCGCTGGCAACTGCGGTATTCGTGTCAGGCGAAGCAGATGGCATGGAATTAATCGAACGCCTGAACCACGTTGAGGGACTGATAATCACGAGTGATCGGCGGATTCTGCGATCGAGTGGATTTGCAGATTTTGAGGGTTCTGATTCGTAATCGCCTGGTTCGGTCGGTTCAATGATCCAATTATTGTATCTATTTAGCTGAGGCGGAAAAACCACGCGATTACACAAGATTAACACAGAAATCTTGTGGAGATGGCTGCGCCGCTGCTTCGCAGACTGTGTAATCTCGTGGTTATACTCGACACCGGCATAAACTGCGGTTTTCAATCTTTGCGTCTCCGCGCCTTTGCGCCTTTGCGTTTCCTCCAATATAACGCAAAGTCGCAGAGACGCTAAGGGAGTTATCTCCGTCGTCACGTCTTTCGTGTTGTTGTGCACCCGACTGGCATATGCAAAAAAGCTCAATTTGTGGCGGTGCGAAGTATACCTGACTTTCGGTGAATTGAAATGTAATGTCCTTTCATCGTCACAGAAAACAGGTAGTAGTACCAATGCTAACGACACGATTGAAGAATGGACGTATGAGAAGGGTGAAACGTGTCATACCTGCGTGACTCATTTTGGACTGCAATTTACGTTTCACCGAAAGTTGCGGGTTAGCTGAACACAATACCAATTAATTCCTGCTCACTCCTGCAAGAATCCTGCAGGACTCCTCAACGCACCGGCTGAGCACTGTTTCGGCATCTCCTGAAACCTCAACCTCCATTCCGGCGGCTCCGGCATGCCCGCCACCCGAACCATGATACTCGACACCGACGTCGCGCATGACCCTCCCGAGGTTGATTCCACATCTGACCGCGTCATGCTTTGCCCGTCCGCTCACCTTCAGTATACCATCATCCATCATTCCCACGAACGATAGGTCTGCACCGATGTTTGTCAGCGCGGTGGCGGCGGCAGCGCCGAACGAATCCGTCTCAGAGGTGACAAGAATCCAGTCATCGATCATCGTTGTTCTCACACGATTTACAGACTCGAGAATAGATATGCGCATCGAGATGTCCTGCGGCGTTGCTGCGAGCAGATCGAGTGCCTCGCTGTAACTGACTCCACCACGATCGATCAGGTCTGCAATCGCTCGAAAAGATCCTGATTCGGCGTGTTTGAAATGCCCGGTATCCGTAATGATTCCTGTCATGAGTGCAAGTGCGATGCGTTCCATGACCGGCGCGTCCATGCACGCCAGGATATCGACGACGATTTCGGCAGTCGAGCTTGCATACCTGTGCAGATAGAACTGTGCACCGCTGAGCAACTGCGAGACCGAATGGTGATCGATAACAGCGTAGTCACCCAGCACCAGATCGTTCAGTTGCGACTGGGTCGATGTGTCCACAACTACTGTGAAATCATAGTCGGACGGGTCAGGCGCGTACTCGACGTCGATCTTCAGATGGTCGACCAGCATGGATGCCACCCTGCCGCAGTGGTCTGCGACGCCGACCGTGCCGCCAAAAGCCTCGGCAAGTGCGAATGCGCTCGATACGGCATCCGGGTCGGCATTGCGGTGACCAAGGAAGAGGACGTTATGGTAGTCCAGCAGCCGGTCATAGAATGTTGCCTCATCAATGTTCATGTCGTGCTAGATGTTGCCAGAGTTCAAAAGTCTAATGCGAACGCTGTTTTTCGCACTGCGCAGACCAGAACACGCAACGCTCTTTGACCTCAACGGTCATGACTGACGTGATCGTTGTGTGATGCCGTCAAGGATCGCATCATATCTGGCGCAGACCCGCTCGATTACGTCAGCCACCGCATTCGTGTGCGTCGGGAACGTGACTCCATCAACATTGAGGCAATCCGAAGCCACCAGTATTCCGGTCTGCGATATCGTAAATCCAAGATCATTCAGGATGCTGGCTGCCATTTCTGATGCGGGTTTCACCTTTATGTCCAGTTGTGCGTCCAGTTTCCTCGATCTCTCGTGGTATCTCTTTTTCAACTCTTCCAGTTCGGAGATCACCTTTGAGACATTCCTTTTCCTGCCGTATCTGCCGATCAGTCCCACAGACGTAATCAGGTCGTCGAAGGTCGTGGATGCGATCTCGATCACCTCTCCTCCAAAATGCTTCTCGATCCGGTCCGTATATCCTTTTGTGACTACAAGCATCCGAATGTCTTTGAATAAAGCGAGATCTTCCTCGGACGGATTGTATGCATTAACTACAACGCAGGGAATTCCGCATCGCTGCAAAAATGATTCGTACATCGGAGTTACGCCAATCTGCGAAGCCATCTTTGCTTTCAGAACATTCCTGATCGCTTCCGGGTCATCCGAGTCCATGCCAAAGTATTCGGCAAATCTGGGTGTTGTCGTGAGTATTTTTGTGTGCCCCTTCGGAACGGATCTGATCAACCCGGCATCAGCAAGGGCATGCACATGCGAATACGCCGAGTTTCCACGAATTCTCACGAGATCTGACTGTATCATCGGCTGGTGGTATGCAACAACCGACAATGTCCTGAGCACTGGTGCAGAGAGTTCCTTTGGGGCAAACGATCGGACATATTCGGAATATTCGGGTTTGATGCGCATCAGATACCGCGTCAACGGTTTCATCTCCACAATCTCGATTCCTGATCCTCGCTCTTCGTACTCCTCGATGAGCTCGCCCACGATTCGTGATATTTCATCCTCGGATCTGCCAACGAGCAGGCTCAACCGGGTTATATCGACTGCGTCGCCCGCAGCAAAGAGTGCGGCTTCGATGATCTCTTTTTCATTCGTCATTTTTTAGATGTATGCGTCAGATGACCGCGTTGCTTGTGATGCTTGCGTTGGCGGGATTACTGCCGCCATTTGGTTGCATTCGAGCATGTTATATCCTCTCAATCATTTCACTGCTCACTTTTCTCCTGCTGTTCCTATATAATAGCTCTGTAAACATATCCGCCCTTTATGAACGCTCCTGCGTAACCTCGGAAAAACCCCTGAAGAGCGATAATCAGCTTTGCGATACTCTGATAGTACCCCAACCGCCCACCAGACCGTACAATGATTGCACCGAAAAACTAATTAATATCCGAACATAAACAACTATTCCGGTGATTGCAACATGATCGCAAAAGGCGTCGTCGGTACGAAAGGAGAACTTCTGCCCCCAAAACGAATACGTGACCGACTTCATTTAAAAAGTGGCAGCACAGTCATATATCGGGTGGAAGTATCAAGATTGATCATTGAACCGGTTCCGGACCTCATAACTGCGATTAAATTGCCAAAGTTTGGCAAAACAACGGTCGATGAGTTCGAAAAGGAGAGACGTGAACTTGCCAGGGACGTGAGCAGACGATGAGGGTTTTTCTGGACACGACCTATCTCCTGCCCGTTGTTGGGATTGAAATCGACCTCCCGGAGGATTTGCTTGAACGATTGTTCTCGTCAGATCATTCTTTTGTGATTAACGAATTATCTCTCTTCGAGTTGTTTGGAAAGGCGAGCAGATTCATGTCCCGTGATAAAAAGGCAGAAGAACGGTTTTATATCGGGATGAAGAGCATTCTTTCATCTGAAATTGATATACATCCCATTTTCACACTCGATACTTTACCAGTTGCTCTTGAGGTCTATGAAAAGATAAAAGATCTCCCGGACTGCCCGATAACCGCAACTGCACTCTCTGATTCTGATGTGATGCTGACCGAGGCAGGGGATATCCCGAAGGCGGTGGACTTTGAGGTTTTGAATTTGAAGGAGTTTGCTGATAGATATTTGTGAATGAAACACAAAAGTCCAAAGCCCCCTTTCCGCCGGATCGCACAGCAGACACGTCCACATGCGCAGGCGTTCGAATGATCACAATACCTTTACCACCCGCCCCCGCCGAAAACACCACAACAATGCATAAAACCATACTCGGAATCGAGGGCACCGCGTGGAACCTCTCCGCGGGAAAGGGTGACCGAAACAGACGTCCTCGCAGAGGCGACCGCGAAGTACCAGCCAGCAACTGGCGACATCCACCCGCGGGAAGCAGCGCAGCACCACGCCACCCACATCGCAGCGCGTGTTCTGACAACTCTTGCTTGATATTCCCGCTGATCGGCGTCAACCACCGTATCGCACACCCTCGAGGTCGGGCAGTGAACCATAATTGGTCAGGGGTGTCGTGGCATAGATTGCCAGATCCAGAGAAGGGGCATGCGTGGATACTAATTAATTATTAAATTTTTAGTAATTATAGATATTACTAATAACACAATAGCTAATAATGCCTGCGGCAAATAACCCATAACACGGTCTGTAAATTTGATACTGCGCGCTATATAGATATTATTTTTTTTAAAATATATATCTATCTCGTTATGCATTCTTAAAATTTCGTGTATACATTGATCTGTATTGATATTATATTCTTTATCGAAATTTATAGCTATACACTTCAGATGTTCTTTCGCTGCTTCCAGTTGTTCATATCCCCCATAGAATAGGTAATACTGCATCGAAAAAACCAACCAATCTAAATTTTCATTCAAACTGAATTCCGTATTCGGATCAAAAAATCTATTCGGATCAATCCCGCGTATCAATAAATTCTTTATCTCCTTGATTCCACGGGCATACTCAACTGAAAAGCTATGAACTGTATACATATCTTTATAGACCTGTGTTTCATTATTCTGGATTTTTTCTAAACGTTTTATTTCATAGCATGCAGATTTAAAGTGTGTATTTATTTTATGTCCACCTATCCGATGAAATGAGATAAGAGTCAAAAATATCAACAATGCCGGCCATAGTATTATTAATGCGAAGCGTGTACTTTCAAACAATTCTGACAACGAGTATCCCACCAACTCATATCCATCTAACCGATTCAGCACATATAACGCAGCGACGACAATTAAAAAGACGAGAACCACTCTCAAAATCATTTGTCTACTGTATTTAATAAATTTTATGTACGTATAGACTGAGCAACAAATTACAAAAATAAGAGAAATAAAAGTGAAAATTATAAATATGATCACGATTGAATCAAAAGCTGAAATAAATTCGGATATAGGGGGAATTTCTGTTATAATAATTGTAGCATACACTGTTGATAATAGTAATAATCCAAAATAAATTACCATATCTAGCATAGCATCTAAAAACCGTCCTAAAATCCTCACAACATAAACTGCCATTCGTTCCATTTACTGTTTTCCCTCCAATATTTCGGGATTTTTTGTTTATTTTTTGATCATATATGATAGTCTTCTCCGGGTATTATTGGTTGCTAAAAATCTCACTCCTGACGAGCGCTGGTATGCGTGACACTATCAGATTTTGAAGCAGAAAAGATCATTTTTTCGATAAATTAATCCATATTATACCTCTCATATTGTAAAAATGTCTGTCCTCAGTCACAATCACGTTTATCCCATTCGTTCTTATCGTATTGAGTTATATTTCATCGCACCCGCCGTCAGAGCGTAACTTGCCCCAACACCTTCACCTCCCGCCCCCGCCATGACACCACACAATGCACCGGACCATTCTCGGAATAGAGGGCACCACGTGGAACCTCTCCGCGGGGAAGGGTGATCGAAAGAGACGTCCTCGCAGAGGCGACCGCAACATACCAGCCAGCAACCGGCGGCATCCACCCGCGGGAAGCAGCACAGCACCACGCCACCCACATCGCGTCAGTCATCAGAAAAGCGATCGAATCAGCAGGAGACGCACAGATCGACGGTATTGCGTTCTCGCAGGGACCCGGGATTGGGACCTGCCTCAGGACGATTGCAACAGCAGCCCGCTCACTGGCACTCTCGCTCAATGTGCCTTTGATTGGAGTTAACCACTGCGTCGCACATCTTGAGATTGGCAGGTGGCAGCGTGGAATCGATGATCCGGTGATGCTCTATTGCTCTATGTTAGCGGCGCAAACTCGCAGGTGCTTGCGTACCGGGGCGGGCGGTACCGGATATTTGGGTGGACACTTGACATAGGATGAGCTGGACAGGGATCGCCTGGCTTTGTCGTGATCGCTGACGCACCACCAATACCAGTTCCAGTCCTCGCCCCGCACGGAATCATCGCTCTGATCGGCTTACTGTGTGCTATCGGTGTGAGCAGGATCAGAAGGAAGTTCAACTGAACCTCTTCCCTCTTTTTTTATCGCATCCCGCCCTCATCACAGTGGCGGTAGCCACGGTTCTGAAGCCTCTTTTTAGATCGGCAACAATGCGGAAGCGCTGCGTAATGCAAAGCATCGTCGCAGCAAGCATTGGCATTATTATAAGCACTGGAATAGTCATGTCATGCGCGTTTTCATTACTTTCCGGAACTTCCTAAATTAGATCTGCTATCGAGTCCAATACAATAACATCTATTTCCGGGCTTAATTTTTTGAAATCCGAATCCATTGTAAAGATGGTCGCACCTTCCTGCTTTGCCACGGCAGCCAGCAACAAATCTGCTGCACCCATGCCGCTGTATCTGCTTCCGATTTCAATGGCAAGTTTATGTAATTGTTCATCCTCGTAGATCACGTTCCATACAGAGTCATGTACAGTGTCCAATACCTCTATGGCAACATCAAATCCCTCGGTTTTGGCTATCCAGACCAGATGTTCTGTCAAGATTATACGGGGTATCACCAATGGCTCCCCGTCTTCTACATCAAGGAAACAGCGTGTGACTGTTTGGATCGATGGATGGGTCATTATTCGCTGAACAGACGGATCGTTCAGATTGCGCCAAACCTGATAGATATTGGTGTCAAAAGCGTAAGTCATCTCTACACCGGCATATCCTTTTTGCCTGCTCTGTCGATGCTGCGCTCAAATATCAATGACCTTTTGAGTGTGCCTTCTCCAACATTCTTGCGCTGGAGGTCAAACACGCTGTGTTTTCGTTTTTTCAGTACAATGGCGTCGCCACTGATCCCTACAATCAATTTATCGTATGGGCTGATGCCGATTTTATCCTGTAATTCATGAGGCAGCAGTATCCGTCCACGGTCATCTACCTGAACAATCTCTGCAACTTTGGATATCATATCATCAGTTTCCTCCAATCTGCAGTCTTTTATTCCCATCTCTTATAAATATTTACATCACGCTCATACTTATAGATCTGTCGGAGTGTGCCGCTTCGCGGAGGCTCTTGAACCATTTTACCACCGGATCACGCTCATGGTATGTGGCAGCGTTGATCTGTGTGATAGGGATGGTGTAACGCTCATCATCGTCTCGCCCATCGCCGCCTCCACCACCCCCGCCGGCGCACCAAAAGACACATACCGCGTGAACGAAGACGTGTACGCCGCAGGCTCAGGCTTCACCACCGACACGAACGTGGACATCCACGTGGTCCGGATCAGGACTGGAATGATGGCGATCAGATCCCTGCAGATGTCACAGGCGCAGTCGAGCATCCATCGTGAATGGCGATGTGGGTCCGGTGCTCGTCTGGCACGCCCGGCTCGTGCCCGGCAGCTACGATATCGTGATCGATCTCGAACCGAAACGGCGTCTACAAAGCAGCAACAGATGGGCTGGACAGCGGATTGCCTGGCTTTGTCGTGGTTACTGACGCACCACCCACCCCGCTAGTATCAGTTCCAGCCCTCGCCCCGGCAGGAATCATCACTCTGAGCGGTCTGGTGTTATCGGGATGATCCGGATTAGAAGAAGGTTTAACCAACCCGCTTCTATCCTTCATCGAATCCACGACGGCGCCGCGCCAGGATCGAGACACGACCTTTCATCTGACCCGCGCATGCCAGAACAGCGCATCTGCGCCCGCAGCATGTACTTGCACACAACTGAAGCGCAAGAGTCCAGTCACCCATCCTTCCAGATCACGTAACAGACGCGTCCACAGGCGCAGGCGTTCGAACGATCACGATATCTTTACCCCCTGCCACAACCATAACACCAGAACAATGCACAAAATCATCCTCGGAATCGAGGGCACCGCGTGGAACCTCTCCGCGGGAATTGTGACCGAAGAGGGCGTCCTCGCAGAGGCGACCGCAACATACCAGCCAGCAACCGGTGGCATCCACCCGCGGGAAGCAGCGCAGCACCACGCCACCCACATCGCGTCAGTCATCAGAAAGGCGATCAAGTCAGCAGGAGACACACAGATCGACGGCATCGCGTTCTCACAGGGACCAGGGATGGGACCGTGCCTCAGAACAGTTGCAACAGCAGCCCGCGCACTGGCACTCTCGCTCAATGTACCCCTCATAGGTGTCAACCACTGTGTCGCACATCTTGAGATCGGCAGGTGGCAGTGCGGAATCGATGATCCGGTCATGCTCTATGTAAGCGGCGCAAACTCGCAGGTGCGGGCGTACCGGGGCGGCAGATACCGGATATTTGGGGAGACGATTGATATCGGATGGGCTGGACAGTGGATCGCCCGGCTTTGTCGTGATCGCTTGCGCACCACTGGTATCGGTTCCGGTGCCTACCCCGCCAAGAATCATCGCTCTGATCGACGTGCTATGCGTTGTTGGCGTTAGCAGGATCAGAAGAAGGTTCAACTGATGCACAGGAAAGACTTTTTACCCACATAATGGCAAAAGAAAGGTGGAGGTATCATAAGATGTCAAAAACAATCGAGGTTATGTATGAAAAAGGCGTGTTTAAGCCGTTACAAAGAGTCGATTTGCCTGAGAAAACTAAATTGAGGCTGAGGATAGAATCAGAAGGGTTGTATGAGGTAATTGAGGATTTATCCGGGATGTTTGGGGATATGAAAGAAGACCCGTTAAAAACTCTACTGGAGAATAGAAGATAGATGATAGTTTTTGATACTTCAATTTACATAGATGCTCTGATCCCAGCGATAGAGAAAAGAAATGCTCACGCAAGGGAGATTGTCAAAATAGCAACCAATCAAAATTTTGATGTGTTTGAGCCGAGAACCTTTATCGTGGAACTGGTTGGAGTTCTGAGCAGGTTTAAGAGAAGGAGTGAAGTGAAAAGAGTTCTTAACATCCTGAATTTTATTAATGTTGTGTCGGAAAATGAACTTTTTGAAATGGCATTAGACATAGCTTTTGAGACCCATTGCAGAGCCATAGATTCCTATTTCATTGCAACTTCTGAGCTAACCAATTCAATTCTGATCTCCAACGATAGAATCATGGTCAACAATGCTAAAAAATACGGACTCAAAGCATATTATCTGATAGAAGAAGTGGATAAAGTTCTGATAGAACTGAGATAAGGAATTACGGATTCGCTTTTCTGGGTTCGGTCGAGACCGTGAATGAGTACAGTGCTCGTCTGGCACGCCTGGCTCATGTCAGGGCATTACGATATCATAATCGATACGAACCAAAACGGCTTATACAACGCAGCAACAGATGGAATAGACAGTGGATCACCAGGCTTTGTCGTACTCGCAAGACCGCATCCGACTCCGCCAGCATCAGTCCCAGCCACAACACCGCCGGGCATACCGCTCCTGATCGCGCTTCTGGCGCTGGCTGGAGTTGCTGTTATGAGAATAAAAGAGTGATCCTTTTTTTGAACATGCTTGGGTATCTTGTGGCAAATCAGAGATCGAACGCAAACACGATAGAACGGTAAAATCAGTGAAATCCGTGTTAATCTGTGGCTGATATGACTTTTAGCCATAGATTAACACGGATGAACGCAGATTATTGGTCGTCTGTGACGTTGGATCCATTTAAGAATCTCACACAATATTGAATATGTACCTTTTTTCTTCTATTTGTATATCAATAACCCAATCCAAAGCCGCCCGAGTTTCGCCCAACCAAGCTCCCGGACACCTCAGCCGCAATCTCCCCATCTGACCCGGAACCCGCCAGTATTCGGGAATCACCATCCTCCGCAGTGTACACCTGGGTAGCGCAGACATGCACGCACGACACGTACTGAAGCGCATCCGCCCCTCCCTTCTACCAGATCATGTAACAGACGCGTCCACGGATGCGGGCGCTTGAACAGCCACAACACCGTTACCTCCCGCCCACAACCATAACACCACGCCAATGCACCCATACCATCCTCGGAATCGAGGGCACCGCGTGGAACCTCTCCGCGGGAAAGGGTGACCGAAACAGACGTCCTCGCAAAGGCGACCGCAACATACCAGCCAAAGACCGGCGGCATCCACCCGCGGGAAGCCGCGCAACACCACGCCGTTTGGAGCGGGTGACGATGGTGCAGGCGCATGTCAACAATCAACGATCTGGAGAGAACAATGAAACATGAGATTTTAATTGAATGGGATCGTAAATCATCGGATCATATACGCAGACACAACGTCTATCCGAAGGAAGTGGAAAACGCCGTAAATGGGAGAATCCTGATACGAAACACCTCGAGAGATGGGGCGAGGTTGAAAGAAGTGATAGGAGAGTCTTATGGAAGGACTTTGTTCATTGTTTTGAAGTTGTATAAGCATAGATATCGAGTTGTTACCGCAAGGGATGCGACAATGGCAGAGAGGAAATTATATATGAAAAGAGGGACGTGATGTCTGATATGCGAAGAGTGAAAATCGAAAGCATGGAGGATATGGAGTCACTTCCGGATGGGGAATGGGTGGAGGTACCTGAAGGACTACATGCAAAGTTTGTTTACAGCGTAGACCGCGAGAATAATAAACTGACGATTACACTTCCGGATGAGGTTGCTAAAAGGATTGGGGATCGGTTGTGTGCAACGTTTGATGGCGGGAAGATCGTCATCGGTGAGTTACTGGAATAAAGGGCGGATGGCGCAGATGCTGTCAAATTCTACCGTATTTTCGGATTGCGG
>DAOVGE010000105.1 GCA_030672605.1 Methanosarcinales archaeon | reverse complement strand
ACAACAGCCCGTTACCAGGCTGGGTGTGGGGTTCGGTTCTGAGGTGGTGGCTAGCCTTTCCTCAGGCTGGATTTTCACCAGCTGGCGAGTATGAATTTATCTCGGCACTCTCGTGAAATTCGTTTATTCGTGCCATTCGTGATCTCCACGTCCCCAACACATCGCGGACATAATGTATCTACGAGATGTTTCAACGCGAATTACCAAAGAGCCCGTTTTTTCACATACGCGAGGAAGCTACCGTTAGCGACCGCAGAAAACATCAGAACTATGAACGCCTCACACTTCCAGCCCCATCTCAATCTCCATCTCAACCACAACCCCAGTCTCCGCCTCTGTTTTTCGCATATACCCAATCGCACAATCGAAGTGACGTTGCGTAATTTTAATGCCCTCTGCAATCGCTTTCACACTCTCGGAACCGGCACGCCCCCCCATCCCGGATACTGCAGATACCGCCTCACGCAGTGCAAGCATGGCAGCCTCCCTGCACACCGCCCCGATATCCGCGCCCGAGCAGCCCCCCGTCATCTCAACGAGCGAGGTTATGGAGACCTCGTCCGCAAGCGGTTTTTCTCTGAGGTGCATCTCAAAGATCCTTGATCGCGTCTCTCTATCAGGAAGCGGTATCTCGATTAGTCGGTCGATTCTGCCGGGTCTGAGAATCGCAGGATCAACCATATCGATTCTGTTGGTTGCAGCGATCACGACCACGTCCCGCAGTTCCTCGAGACCGTCCAGTTCCGTTAAGATCTGCGAGACAACCCGCTCGGTTACGAAACTGTCCGCGCTGCTCCCTCGCACCGGTACAATCGAGTCGATCTCGTCAAAGAAGATGATCGCCGGAGATGCCTGCCTCGCCTTGCGAAATATCTCCCGGATTGCTTTTTCCGATTCTCCGACGTACTTGCTCAGCAGTTCAGGACCCTTGATGCTGATGAAATTCGCAGAACTCTCGGTAGCAACCGCTTTTGCAAGCAGAGTCTTTCCAGTGCCGGGAGGTCCGTAGATGAGTACCCCGGTCGGCGGATCGGTCTTGATCGCCTCGAAGATTTCAGGATAGCGGAGTGGCCACTCCACAATCTCGATTAACGCCTGTTTCTGCTCGCTTAGCCCTCCGACGTCAGTCCATTCGACCTTCGGTATCTCAACGAAGACTTCACGCATCGCAGAGGGCTCTATGTTCTTCATAGACTCATAAAAATTCTTCTTTGTCACGATCAGGCTGTCGAGCAGTTCTGATGGAAGTTCATCTTCGAAATCAACCTCTGCCCTGGTCATGCGCAGCGCGTGCATGGCAGCCTCCTTGCAGAGCGATGCGATATCAGCGCCGACGAACCCGTGCGTGATATTGGCAAGCTCATCCATACCCATGCCCTGCATATCCGCGTCGAGTGGCATCCCCCTCGTGTGAACCTGCAGTATCTCAAGCCTGCCATCGCTGTCGGGAACCCCGACCTCGATCTCACGATCGAACCTGCCGCCCCTGCGCATCGCAGGATCGATTGCGTTCGGGCGGTTGGTCGCTGCGATCACCACAACCTCGCCCCGCGACTCCAGTCCATCCATGAGCGACAGCAACTGCGCCACAACCCTGCGTTCCGTCTCTCCTGTGACTTCGCCACGTTTCGGGGCAATCGAATCGATCTCGTCGATGAAGATGATGCTCGGCGCATCCTTTTCCGCCCCTTCAAAGATATCCCGTAACTGCTTCTCGCTCTCACCGTAATACTTGCTCACAATCTCAGGACCGCTGATTGACACGAAATTCGATGATGTCTCGTTCGCCACAGCCTTTGCAATCAGTGTCTTCCCGGTTCCGGGAGGTCCGTGCAGGAGAACGCCCCGCGGTGGCGATATTCCCAGTTTCAGGAAGAGTTGCGGATGCCTGAGCGGAAGTTCGATCATCTCGCGGATCAGATCAATCTCGCGCCGCAAGCCGCCAATGTCCTCGTATGTGATTCCTGTTGCGCATATTTCATCCGTGATCGGACGCCGCTTGACCATGATCCTCGTATCCCTTGTCACAATGACGACGCCTGCTGGCATGGTTGCGGTGACCACGAAGACGAGCGGATTGTCCACAGTCTCGACTCTGAGACGCTGTCCGGAAGCGACCGGTCTGCCCTTGAGGTGGCGTATCAGGTACTGCGTCCCTCCGGGAAACGAGACGCTCTGGGTCGGGGTGAGCGTAATTCTGGTGGCGTCCGCCGGCGTCACCTTGCAGACCCGAACCCGGTCATCGATTGCAACATGAGAATTGCCTCTGGTGTGTCCATCGATTCGTAGCAGGTCGGTTCCGGTGTCGCCAGGATAACCAGGGCGCACGATTGCGTACGCACTCTTCTCGCCTGCGATCTCGAGTATGTCATCCCGATCCACACCAAGCCGATCCATGAAATCCCGGTCGATGCGTGCGATATCACAACCGGCGTCCCTGTGGTACGCCTCTGCCACCCGCAGCGTGAGTTCCTGTGCGCCGGTATCGTTCATGCGTTACAGTAATACCCTGCTTGTTTGTATTTGTTTCGGAAGGGAAAATCACGTGATTTCCATAATGGTCAGTTGGATGTGCAACAACGCGAAAAACGTGAAGACCGCGATTGATAACGCTCTTCGCGTCTCTCTCGTCTCTCTCGCCTTTCTCGTTAAATCAGAGGAACGCAAAGACGCAAGGGTGCAAAGGTTGGAAACCACAGAATCCATCAGAATCAGGAATTTTCGATTGTGCCGTGCATGCCCAACCCGGCAATTCGCGATAGCTCCCTTATAAGACATTGTACTGCCACCTCGCGCAAGGTTTATAATAGATGAACAACATCTAAATATTATAATAGGGGGTTACCTAATCGATGGGGCGTCAGCATCAATCATGCTTGCAGACTGAAAGCGTTATATGCCATCTGGCTGGTAGAGCGGATGAAATCCGCTGCGATAGAATTGTAACAATCATGACTATCCTCGCGCTGGTCTTTATGATCTTCTCGACGACTGCTGCGGCAGGGAGTTACGGTGAAGAGATCTTTGAGCGGGAACTTGCGGTCAACGCCGGTGTTGCGATCCAGCATAGTCTAAAGATAGAGGTCGTCAGCGTGCATATAGACCTAATCGACTCTGCGAAGTTTCGTGTATCGAGTTACCAGATGCCTGCGAGAGTGATCTCGGTATTTGTGGGTGATAGTCCCACCACATACAAAACACAGAGCGGAACAAGCATATACATCGATGCGCTCAGTGTGTATGGCGATTCCGTATCCGTCAGGGTCACCGGACCTGTGGAATGGAGGGTGACTGATTATTACACGGTTGAGCCGGACGAGGCTAAAGAATCCGGAACCGATGCCAAAAACAATGCCAGTGCAGCCACTGTACCAGAGCTCGAGATTGCGAGAACGCTTGACACAGACGTTGCAGAAGCCGGACAGACGGTCGGGGTGACGCTCAAGATCAAGAACATCGGGAACGGGACCGCAACAGAGGTCGTGCTGGATGAGCCCGAGATCAGGGGCACGTACAAGGAAGGCTGCCCCGCAACAATCGATGATATATCGGCAGGGGAGACCAGACGGGTGAGCTACGATCTCAAAATAGTGGACGCAGAGCCTGGACAATACGAACTGGACCAGACCATAATAAATTACAAGAGCGAGTCCGGTGTGTCGTATTCGTCCGAATCGCAAACCAACTCTCTTGAGATCACTGCCGAGGAGGTTCAGTTTCCGGAACTTGATATCATGATTGATTCTGCTGATGATGGCGTCATAACCTGCGGCGATGACATAATTGCGACCGTGACAGTCACAAATGTCGGGAATGCCACTGCAGGGATGGTGAATATCAAGAGTCTGCTACCTTCTGATGTACAGGTGATGAAAGGTGATATCGAACCCGTGTATGAATCAATAAAGCCGGGCGAGAGCAAGGAATGCGATGTCACATTCCGCACATACGGTACCGGCAAACATATAATCGAGATGGAGGCGATGTGGGAGGGTGGAGAAGAGACTACCAGCCTCGAATTCTGGGCAGAGAAGTCGAGCCTGGAAGAGTATTACCTACATATCTTAATAGCGATTTCGGTAGTCTTGTTGCTGATCGGGATCATAAAACGACACAGGGCTTACTCTTACTGAAAACGGCGGACAGTAAGAACGGTAAAAACAGTAAACAGAATAAACAGAAGAATAGAGGGGTGGTAGAAGCATGCTGAACATACTCATTCTTGGACTGGGACAATGCGGAAATCGGGTACTGGACGCAATCAACCACGAGGCGTTTGGGAGCACTGGCACGTTTGCGAAATACTATTCGCGCCAGAAGTTTCCAGCGTCTGTGAAGACGATTGCGATTAATACGGCGATCAATGATCTGAAAGGGCTCAGAGACACGCTTGCAGAGGATCGTTTGCACGTTCCACACCTGCATGGCGTTGGTGCGAACCGGAACATTGGAAAGAAGATGTTCGAGGAGAATAAGGAGATGATTCTGGGTGAAATCGATAAAAGAGGATCGTTTGATCTCATATTCATCATCACATCCACCGCAGGCGGGAGTGGATCATCGTTTGCGCCGCTTCTCGTGCGTGAGCTGAAACAGACGTACAACGCTCCGATAGTCTGTCTCGCAGTGCTCCCGTTCAGAGATGAAGGCGCAATTTCGTTGCAGAACACTGCGTTCTGTCTGCGGGAATTAGTCGAGATGAAACCCACCGGCGTACTGCTTGTGGACAATCAGTATCTGAAGAAGTACGCAGGCGACATCAAGTCAGCTTATGACAAGATCAATACCACGACTGCGAGGCGGATACTCTTCTTAATAGAGGCGCTCAACAGCGAGATGCTGATGGTCACCGATCTCGGCGATCTCAAGACCGTGATGAGCGGCGGAGTCGGCATCGGGACGATGGGGTTCTACGAGAGCACAAATGGCAGCACCGTCAAATCGTCCATTCTCGGGAGTTTCAAGCCGAGCGGGCTTCTCTTTCCTGCGAATGTCTACGAGGAGGGTGCACGTGCCATGCTGATCATCAAGGGCGACAAGAAGTACCTCGACCTCGACATGATCACCAAGACCGTGGACGAACTCTCCTCAGAGGTCGGGCAGGTGTTTAAGGGAGTTCTCGTCAAACGGGGTCCGTCAAAGGTTCTCTCACTGTTCACACTGAATTCGGTGCCCGAACTTGAGCGGATATACTCGACTGCAGCAGATGTGATTCGAGTCGAAGCGGGTAAGCGAGAAGCATCGCAAAGGCAGCTTAAAGATGCGTTTGCCCAGATCGAGGATCTTGAGCCGATATACTGAGGAGTTGGTACGTGTTTAGCTAATGGACTGCAACAGAATAACATGGTCCGATTGAACATGCCCAAACACAGTCGCAACATTGGAAAACATTCGTGTAATCTGTGAAATTCGTATTATTCGTGATTTATTTGTATGAATTCCTGTAAAAAACGATTAAATCACGAATTACACGAATATACAAATGCCACGAATCTAAATACGTCATTTCGTTACGACTCCTAACCACAAGATTTCTGTGTTATACTTCGCACCGCCACAAACTGAGCTTTTTTGCAAATGTGTCCGTGGTGTGTTGACGCCACGCGAAAGACGTGAAGATATAGATAACACCCTCCGCGTCTTTGCGACTTTGCGACTTTGCGTTGAATTTGAGAATAAAAACGCAAAGACGCAAAGACGCGAGGGCGCAAAGATTAAATAAACCTCTTGATTGGTAACCCTGTTGTATGTGCTCTGATCTTGTGTATTCATGGTCAAATTGGCAATTACAAAAATCGCAGTTTATGCCGGTGCCGGGTATAATCTTGTGTAATCTCGTGGTTATATATGCAGATATCCACACGGTCAAGAACCCTATCAGGGAAATGTCTAACGATTGCGATTGAGACATCCGATGCCGCACCTCTCCATCCTCC
>DAOVGE010000092.1 GCA_030672605.1 Methanosarcinales archaeon | reverse complement strand
CCGTCTTCCATCTTTTTTGTGAGCAAGAACGCTCTTGCGCTATCTATAAGCGGTTGTGAATCTTTTGACTGGGATGTTTCTGTCAGTGCCTTTACTTCATCCAGATTCAGTGCTGTTGCGACGACACCATATTTCTCAATGCCAATTATTCCCGCTTTTTCGATGAGTTCTTTATGTCCTTTTTCGCATGGGCACGCTATCGCTGGTACTGCTGACACCGCCAGAAGCACCATCATGGCGATAGTCACGCCAAGGACTCTTCTTGTTTCCATTTGTTTCATGTTGGTTTCCTCCTTATAGGTTGTATTCTATCTTCCCCCGGAGGCGCGACCAAAACCTTAAGTATGTATAAGGCGCATTTTAATCATGCCTTCGGGCTATTGTTCTGCGAGGTTCGACCATCCTCGGAAGGGTTCGGTTGAACCCCGCGTGACATTCTTCTGATGTCACACATCTTACCATGAAACACCTATTATAAATGCTTTACGTCGCGTTAGTCTGCACAGGTACTAATCGAACGTTCATAGATCTACCTTTCTGTGAAGTCGAGTAGATATACTATTATCAATAGAAGCTTGTTGATCTATCGACAGGAAAGTCTAATCTCCCGAATAAATTTCGCATAATTTCGCTGTTATTCCATTAAATTTTATCATACAAATCATCAGTTAAATAAGCAATCGTGTGTGTAACTGTGTGGCAGACTTACCGATATAGCACCAGATCCAGATTAGAAGTCCTGCAAGGTTCCTAAACTGCTCAATATCGATATGATTCGGAACATCAACAACGCTTCAAATGACGGCGTGATCGCGAGATTCCTGTCTGAATAGGAACCGGGTACGAAGGTCATATAGGTCCTGAAAGACAGAAGAGACCGAAAAGGAATAAGAACATGCTCGTAATGCTCAGCAAACTGATCGACCAACTGGTCGCAAACTACGACATCAAGCTGAAATACGTCGAAACCGATGCCACTGACCCATCATCATATATCTATGTCTTCACAGCGTCCAGACGTGCGGATCTGTACATCAAGACCCGCGGCGATCAGAAAGACCTTGCCAGACTGCTGGTTGGGCACGAAATCGCACATCTGTCGCACATCAACGATCTGATCGCCGGATACCGTGAGATCACCGAGGCAGAGAAGCTGAGCGATGCCGATCTCTTCAGCGGAGCGTATCTGGATGCTGACATCGTCCATTTCGCAACGAACATCATCTCTGATTACGCAATCAACTGCGACTCCGGGCTGGACACGGACGCTTATGAACCCATGGACACATCGCTCCTCAAATCGCTCGAAGAATCAAAGAGCGATGATGCGTACACCGTTGCAATGTTAATCCTCCTGTCGCGGCACCCACACACCTTCCTTGAATCAATTGAGTCCCATCGTGGCGGAGGCGGCGGTGACAATTGGGACGACGAGGTCATAAGCGAGATCTGTAAACTCGCCGGATCCGCCCGGTTCGGACGCCTCACCAGTCTCGTTTCCGGCGGTGCATGCCATCTCACAGAGAAGCGGTTCAAGGACTTTGTTGAGGCGGCTTCCGCGCTTGCTGGCGAACTGCACGCGGTCTGGCGATCTGATAACACGCCGTGGCGGATGATGAAGAAGAATGCCGATGTGCTCCACGAGCGCACGCCGCAGTACATCAAGCAGGAGAAGTTCTGTGAGTTTGCGCCCGAGACCCTCGCCCAGAAGATCGAGGGTAAAAAAATCGGGGGTGGCGAGGGTGGATTTTCGTTCGAGGACGCCGAATGCGTCCAGCTGGCGCAGGACATGAGGTTGCCATCGCTTCTCGAGCGCGGGCTTGGAATCGAGAGACCCAGACTCATAACACGGTACAGGGGTACCAGCATGTCGTTGACCGACAAAAAACGGCTCATCCTCTTTGATTCGAGCAATATGTGGCTTGAGAGGGAACTGGAGAAGAAGAAACAGGTCTGGGTGCTGGTCGACACCTCATCGAGCATGACCAACTCGATCACATCAGCAAAGGTTCTGGCAAACACCATCCACCGATATTTCAAATCGAAGACAAAACTGATCGCATTCGATGCGGGCGCATATCAGCTTGACATCGCTGCGCTGCGGCATGCGACCGCGTGCGGCGGAACCGATGTGAGTTCGGTTCTCTCGCACTTGAAGATCAACTACGACGATCCGATCGTTTTGATCAGTGATTTCAAGTTCCTGCTGTCTCATTTCCATGCTTTTCTCGGATCAATCGAGCGGAACCGCCCGAGAGTAATCTTCATGCCGACCGATCAAGAGAGTACAGTGCGTCTCGGCTCGCTGATCTCGGCGTGGAAGGGGAGTCTCAGGTATCTGATCGTGTAAAGCAATGGATGAATTGCCAGCCCCACATAATCGAATAATTGAATAATCGAGCGATGGTATAATAGAATAATCATGTGGGACGTCATACTGAACAAATTTGACAAGTATCCGGCGCAGGAAAAGGTCGTGCGTCTGCTCCTGAAACGCGGTTTTCAGGTAACCGAAGACGGAAAAGTGGTTTCCGGCGGCATAAAACTCGCACACACCCAGATAGCAAAGGAGATTGGTGTCGATCGCAGGGTGGTTGATGGTGCGGCATCGATGATTGCGCAGGACGACCTGCTGAGAATCATCTTCATGAAGATCCGCCCGATCTCGTCGCTCTGCGAGGTTGCGCCCGATCTCAATCTCGGCGTGATTGTGATAACACCGGTTGACGCCGCCCGCACAGGTATTCTTGCATCGGTTGCTGCATGCGTGGCAGAGCACGGGATCAGCATCATGCAGGCGATCGCGGATGACCCGATCCTGAGCGAGCACCAGACGCTGACGATTGTGTGTGATCGGCAGATGCCCGATGATCTGGTCGGAGAACTGCTGAAATGCGAGGGTGTGAAGGGCGTGAGTATCTACTGAACAGCAGCCCAATGATTTTAAATATCTTACGTCCGTAATATCTGAATCGAGGGATCGCAATTGAAAACCCGCAGGAGGATGCAATCGGTAAATACCATGGATCACCTGCGCAAACTGAATCTTGAGTACATCGAACACTGGGTTCCGTACAGCATTCTGATCGGGGTCGTCTCCGGTGCGGGCGCCGTCATCTTCTACAAGCTCCTGACACTAATGTCGTACTACTTGCTCGGGTGTATCGGGCACTATTCTCCAGTCCAGGCAGGTGGCGAGCAGGAGGTGCTGCCCGATGTTGTGGCACCGTCTCTACTCACAGACCCGCATACGTGGATTCTTGTGCTGCTGCCAGCAATCGGCGGACTTATTGTCGGTTATATCATATACACTTACGCGCCCGAGGCAGAGGGACATGGAACCGATGCCGTGATCGACGCATATCACGAGAATCAGGGAATCATCAGAAAACGGGTACCAGTCGTCAAAGCAATAACATCCGCGATCACAATCGGCACCGGCGGAAGCGCGGGCAGAGAGGGACCGATTGCGCAAATCGGAGCCGGTTTCGGATCATACCTTGCAGACCGGCTGAAACTCGACGATAAGTCCAGACGCATGATGTTGATATGCGGTGCGGCAGGTGGCATCGGCAGCATCTTCCGTGCACCGTTCGGAGGCGCTCTCTTTGCAATCAGTGTGCTGTATAAACGGGATTCGGAATTTGAATCGCTTGTTCCGGCATTCATTTCCTCGATCATTGCATATTCGGTCTTCTGCTCAGTTTTCGGCTGGGGCGCACTCTTCGCAACACCGGACTACACATTCACCCACCCAATAGAACTGATCTTCTACGCACTGCTCGGTCTGCTCTGTGGTCTGGTCGGCATCGCATACATCAATGTGTTCTATGGGGTGCGTGAGATATTCCGAAAACTCGCCATAAAAGATCATTTCAAACCGGCAATCGGCGGTCTTCTGCTCGGACTCCTCGCCCTCATCCTCCAGCAGTTGTACGGCTGCGGATATTGTATCTTCGGGATGGGTTATGGAATCATACAGTCCGCAATCGACGGAAATCTTGCATTCGAGATTCTGGTGCTGCTCGTTACAGCCAAGATTCTTGCCACGTCGTTTACTATTAGTTCCGGCGGCAGCGGCGGCGTCTTCGCACCATCGCTCGTGATCGGCGCCGCACTCGGTGGCGCATTCGGCGCACTGGCACATGCCGCATTCCCTGGGGTCATAAGTGAGCTGCAGGCAACATCGTTCGTTCTTATCGGCATGGCAGCGATGCTTGCGGGTGTTGCAAACGTACCGATCGCGGCAATTGTGATGGTCTCGGAACTCACAGGAAACTACAACCTGCTGCCGCCCTTGATGTTCGCATCAACACTCGCATACCTCGTGACAAGTAACTGGACGATTTACGAGAAACAGGTGTCGGCAAGGGTGGATTCTCCGGCACACCGCGAGGAGTTAACAATCGATATTCTTGAGAATGCATTCGTACTCGACGCCATGTCTGTTGATATCCTGCCCGTGCACCCGACAAACAACGTCCAGACCGTGCTTAATTTAATCAAGAAATACGGGCACGCGGGATATCCGGTACTCGATGACTGGCGTCTCGTCGGTGTTGTGACATTCAAGGATGCTGAACGCGTGCCACCGGAGGATCGTGATTTTATGCTTGTGGAAGAGATCATGACAACAGAACTCCTTGTGACACATCCCGGCGAATCGCTCGAGGATGCACTGCGCAAACTGGTTCTGAGCAATGTCGGCAGGCTTCCTGTGGTCGATTTGGATGATCCGTCGAAGCTCTTGGGCATCCTCACAAAATCCGACATCGTGCGGATGCATGCGCAGTTGCAGTGATCTGCGAGTGTTCCGGAAAACGCTCAATACTTATGGTATGTATGTGTTTAGCTGATGTGAAAAACCACGCGAGTTCACGAGATTATGTAATGGTCAGACTGATGCGCAACAGCATGCAAGACGTGAAGGCGGAGATTAATAACGCTCCTTGTGTCTTTGCGCCTTTGCGTTGAATTGAGAAACAAAAACGAGAAAGAC
>DAOVGE010000127.1 GCA_030672605.1 Methanosarcinales archaeon | reverse complement strand
GCAAGGTCGCAAAGGTGCAAAGACGCAAAGTTGAGAGAGATACGCCCGCGTTTTTCACATACGCGAGGGAGCTACCGTTAGCGACCACCGAAAGCATCAGAAATAGGAAATTTCAATATGTTATTTTTCGGTGACGACTAAAAGTTTTATTTGCCACTGATTAACACAGATTACGCATATTGCTGGTTATCTGTTTGCCACATGTCACTCGAGCACATTCTCTGAATTACTGAATCAGCAGATCAATACACATCAGACGGCTCAAAGACCTTCTCGCCAACAATCTCGCCATCGAGTCTCCGGTAGAAACAGGAGCGGTATCCCATATGGCACGCCCCTCCGATCTGCTCAACCTTGAGCAGCAGTTCATCACAGTCACAATCGATCGCGATCTCGCGCACCTTCTGGATGTGCCCCGAGCTTTCCCCTTTTTTCCAGAGCTTTTTTCGGCTTCTGCTCCAGTAATGCGCTATATTCGTCTCCAGCGTAAGTTCAAACGCTTCCTCGTTCATGTATGCGCACATCAGAACCTCGTTTGTGCGCGCGTCCTGCACAACCACGTGCAGCAGACCATCTTTATACTCCGGTTGGATTATGCCATCAGTCATACGCATAAATAGCAACAGCCGTAATTAAAATCTTGCACATGATCATTGCAATCGATGACACTGACTCGCAGAGCGAAGGCGGCTGCACAACCTACATTGCGGCGGTACTGGTGGATAAACTCCGAAAATACGGAGATCTGGTCGATTATCCGCTGTTGATCCGGTTGAATCCGAACATACGCTACAAAACCAGAGGAAACGGCGCAATCGCAATTACGATTGCAACAGGCGATCCGGACGCGGTGAAAGGAATTGTTCTGGATGAAGTGAGGGGGCAGTCGAAGTTCTCAGACGAGAACACAAACCCGGGGGTGGTCTTTCTCAACGACTGCGCATCCGAAGATATGAGAAACGATCTCAAAGCATTTTCCAGGCGCGCGATACAGGACGTCCTCGAGATTGCGGATGCAGAGCGCCTGATACACCGGCACAACATCGATTTTTGTAGATTCAAGAACGGACGTGGGTTGATCGGCGCGCTCGCAGCAGCAGGAATCGCACTGAATGGGATTGGGGATCATACATTCGAGTTGATCGCATACAGGAGACCGTTTGATGCGTCCAATGCGCACGGTGACAGAGCGCCGAGAGCGCGAGAGCGAGAGGTCGATTGTCGCAGCATTCGGGATTCCGACCTGCAGACATATCCGCGGACATGGGACACCGTTGATATCGCAAACAGAACGATCGTCTGCGTTCCGCACGGGCGCGATCCGGTCCTGTTCGGGATTCGCGGAACGATCGACGGGGTCACCGAGGCTGTGGGATACATCAGATCAGAGCCGATCGAACGGTCTGTTCTCTTCAGGACAAATCAGGGAACCGACATGCATCTGATGCGATCAACGATCGGTCAGACCGAGTCCGGGCGCTCGTATATTCTGAAGGGCGCGGTCATTGATCCGCCCCGGACGATCTGTGGCGGGCATACAATCTTCAGGATCGCGGACCCGGACGGATCTGAGATCGATTGCGCTGCCTTTGAGCCCACAAAGAACTTTCGAGAGATCATAAGGAAGCTTGCGGTCGGAGACCAGATTGTTGTCTGCGGAAGCGTGAGTAACGGGACGGTTCATCTCGAAAAGATCAAGATTGTGCATCTGGCTGAGGTCTACAAGACCGCAAATCCGATGTGCGCATGCGGCAGGCGCATGAAATCTGCCGGCGCCGGACAGGGCTACCGGTGCAAACGGTGTAAGGAGACCTCGGATACGCCAGATCGCCTTCCAATCGAGCGCGATATTGATTGCGGCTGGTACGAGGTCCCACCGTGTGCAAGAAGGCACATCGCAAAGCCGCTCGTGCGCTGTCACGGGGACGTTCATCCGGGCAGGTGACCAAGGGCTCCGGTTGCCAGACCACAATGTTTATATTAAATATTGGCTATATGTTTTGATTATATGACACTCCTTCTTCAAAGCAAGCGGGACATAACGAAATTCCAGATTCTGGTGGAAATTGCAGCACACCAGCCGAACGTGCGCCAGAGCGAGATTGCGCATACGCTCGGGATCACCCCTCAGGCAGTTTCCGAGTATCTCAAGGAACTGACGAATCAGGGCTTTGCGTACAGCGACGGACGTGTCAGATACAAGGTTACTGCAAAGGGTGTCGAATGGATAACCGAAAACACGTTTTCTCTACGGCGGTACACACGATTCATACTCGAAGAGGTCGTAAGCCAGGTTGCGGTCTGGACTGCGATCGCCGATGAATCCATGCACGCGAATACGCAGGTCTATCTATACATGCGCGATGGGCTCCTGTACGCATCTAGCGAGCATGAGGCGTCAGCGACCGGCAAGATAATCTCGGATGTGCAGAAGGGAAAGGACGTCGGCGTCACCGATATGAAAGGCATCGTTGATCTACCGGATGTCAAGATCGTTATCGGAAAAGTCCCGAGGATCCACCGTGGAGGTTCTACTGCTGTCGATTACCAGATGCTCAAGAAACTTGCAAAGGACAGATCTTTCGTTGCTGCAATCGGGGTGGAGTCGTTGATCGCACTGAAAAACATCGGAGTCGATGCGGATGTGCTCTTCGGAGCAAGAGAGGCGGTGGTAGAAGCAGCGTGGCACGGTGTATCGGCTTTTGTGGTTTCTGTGGATGATGAGTTGCATTCGGTGCTCAAGCGATTGGAGACTGAGGGGATCGAATACGAACTGCATGATCTGAAGGTGTAGATTTGGTTCTTCGACAATTCGCGAGTGCAAACATTTCGTAGATGAATCCTGCCTGTGTGGCATTAAGTGCGTAGGGATCACGAATGACACGTTTGAACGAATTGCACGAATGTTAAACCGGTATCAATTCGTGTCACTCGTCCATTCGTAAAATTTGTTATAAAAACTGCTACAAATAAACCAAATTTTCGATAAACTCTTCGAAACCAGAGTAGAGCGAGTTTTGGTAAATAACCTGTATAATATGTAGTTTGTTCACCACAACGCGAGATATCAGAGAGCCGTAGATTTTTCGCAATGGTGCGGCACGGTCTTTGAGTGGAGTAACGGGTCAGGGGGTATTTTTTTTCAAGTCTATTATACTCTGTGCCTTATGATCGATCAACATCTTTATATAACATGGTGTAGCAATTCACATTCGGTAATCTACAGTGATGTAGAGTACTACTATGGAGGTGATACAGGACATCAGGTAATGGACACTGGCACAGCAGACCTACGCTAGCGATCTTCGGTCGCGGAGATTATATGTGGTGTAAGCTGGTGGCTATGCGGGGAGGTTTCTAAATCGGAAATCAATACCTGATCATCCATTCGCTACACATTCGCGGGCAGAATCGCAGGAGGTGGGACACTGAAATTGCCAGAAACCATGGAACTACGATCACAATCTGCTACAGATATAGCAGTTGTAAGGATAGACCGATATGCTTAAATAGAATGAGATGGCGTATTGGTATGTGTTCGTCTTCGCTATATGGAGTGGAGTATGGACAAGATCGGAGGTGTAAACAAACAGATGGTTGAAAGACCAACGCGAACAGTATCAACATCCCCCTCAAAATCGCGGACACACGTGTAAGCGGTGAATTCGGGTGGCGATGTTATTCATATACGCGGTATCTTGCGTATATGTGGTATAGAATTGCGAGTTATGTTGGTTGCAAAGACCTGCATAACAAAACAAAGGAGAATATCATGAAAACGAACACACTGGTAAGATCCATCGTAACAACGATGGTGGTTATGCTCGTCTTCGCATCAACTGCGATGGCGATAAATGTGGACGGTGTCCTAAGCTCTGGTGAATGGGACGTATATGACGAAAAGCTCGATGATGCCAACGATGATACGTGCAGCACTGGCTATGAAATAACATCACTATGGATGCGCGTCGAGGGCGACACGTTATTTGTTAGGATGGATGTAGAAGGTGTGCCAGGTGATGCCGATAACGATGGTGACCCGGACACGCATACGAATATGGATAAGTCGAATTGTGGTTGCCCTAGTAATGGTGATGGTGACTTTCCGGGTGTTGGTGAAGGTGCCGATCCAATAAATCCATCTGTGGAAGAGTACGTTGCTCAGATAGATGGTGATAATGATGGTGCTTACGACTATGCCCTCAAGTATCAACTTGGCAGCTCCGCCCTTTATGTTTCGGATGCGAAGATTGCTGACGCAACTACTGCTGCAGCACATGGTGGAATCGTTGAGCTTAGCGTAAAGATCGATCAGTACTGCGATATAGATCCTGCAAACTACTGCGTTAAAGGATCTGCAGACACTGATTGCAATGGAAATGAAGACTATACTGTGAAACTATGTCACTACGACGCCCCCCCTGAGGTCGTATGCAACTTCATCCGCCTATCATGCAAAGAGGGTGAGCTGAGCGGAGAAGGATCCTCGGATGATGGAGAAATCGTGGAGTATGCATGGGACTTTGATAACGATGGCGACTATGATGCATACGGTGAAACCGTTTCATACAACATCGTTGGAACTCACGAGGTGCGGCTCATGGTGACGGATGACCTGGGACAGACCGAAACTTGCACCCTACGTGCAACTGTGACCCCCGACCCGAACGCGGTCTTGACGGCGGACGGAGGCGATGAAGTCAAACTCCTGGAAGGTGGCAAGACGGTAACGTTCGATGGAACCGGATCTACTGCGGTATCACCTGCAGTGCTGGTTGACGCATCCTGCGAATTGGTCATACCAGATGTAGGCACC
>DAOVGE010000177.1 GCA_030672605.1 Methanosarcinales archaeon | reverse complement strand
CAGCCATCTCCACGAGATTTCTGTGTTAATATCGTGTAATCTCGTGGTTATATGCGCACATCCACACAATATTGAGTAAGTACGGAATATCGACAGTATCGATGATGGAAGTTCTGCTACAGGGAATCATGCTGGGCGCATCAACCGGGCTCTTCTGCCTGGGCTATTGTGCGCCGGTCGCAGTTCCGCTGTTGATGTCTGAGGGGAAGGGATTGACACATAGTGTACAGGTGATCTGCGAACTGGCACTGGGTCGCCTGGTCGCGTATCTGGTTGTTGGAGCGGCGGCGGGCTACCTCGGAATGCAGCTTGAGGGACCAACTTTTGAAATCATGATAGGAGTGGCGATGATAATCATGTCCGCCCTCCTGATCATCTACGCAACAACCGGAATGCACAACCGACCTATCCCGCACATCTGCAACCGGTTGAAGATGCAGAGTCCCCGCTTTCCGTGGCTCTTTGGATTTCTCACCGGAATTAACATCTGTCCACCATTTCTGCTGGCGATTTCATGCGCCCTCGGTCAGGGAAACGTGGCTGGAGGAATATTATTCTTCGCCGGTTTCTTTGCGGGAACATCAGCCTATCTCATCCTGCTGCTGCCACTCGGTTATCTGGGACGGTGGCAGAACATGCGTCAGATCGCACTGATTGTTGCGCTGCTTTCAGGAGTCTTCTTCCTCCTGATGGGAATAGCCCGATTCATGGCGCTATGACTCGAATTATCCGGAATAAATTAAACGTATGTGTTTAGCCGAGGCGAAAAACCACGAGATTTCACGAGATTGACACAAAAATCTTGTGGAAATCTGTGTAATCTTGTGGTTAGCTAAACACGCACAATTATAACAGTCTCCATGCCAGTTGACAAGCACCATCCAATTGTCGCGTACTCAAACTTCATCAATCAGCCCACGCGGGCATTCCTGACATGTACTCTCTCGCCGCGTCCTTTGCAGTTGTTCGGTCCATCTTACGCGTCATCATCATGAAGCCTATCATCCCTTCGAGGACCTCGTCATAGCTCTTGAGACTCCCCTCCGGCGTTGTGCAGTGTGCACAGAACGTATTATCGGTCGATCCTCCGCCGAAATCTCCTGGTGCCACCATCGGCATGCCGCAGCTCATGCATTTCCTGACATTTTTGGATGGTTGGTTGAATGTCAGTTTGTATCCGTTGACATCCTCAACTGTGAAGTCCCTGATCCCGAATGGTTCATCCTTGATCTCGACTGCGATTGCGACATTCTTACGCTTCAGCTCATCGTAATACTCGTCGATGTCGGTGTCAATATTCAGATACAGGTTCACACCAACACCAAGCTTCTCATCGCTTCCGATACCGATGTTTTCCGCCAGATCAAACATCAGGGACATTTCGTCCTTCGTTAGGCTGGCATACTGCGGGTTGTCTGCGTCAGGGAAAGCCATGTCCATCTCAAATCCGAGAGAATTTCTGTAGAATTCAATCGTATCCAGCATATTCCTTACAGAAAGTAGTGGAGATATCACACCCATTTTTATTCACCAATCGATTTCATGGATTGTTGTGGGTAATAAATCTGTTGGATCGGTGGAAATTGTGCGGCGATTTGTAATGGTCAGTCGGATGTACAACAGCACGAAAGATATGGAGGTATGGGTCAACAATACTCTTCGCGTCTCTCTCGCCTTTCTCGTTAAATTGGAAAGAGAACGAGAAAGACACGAGGACGCGGGTGGCACAAAGGTTGAATAAACAGCAATTCTCATCTTGAAAAATTGAGTGGACAGATCCGCAAAGCACGTACAAATAAACTATACCCGTATATCACTTTTTGCGGATTCCCATACCCACAATCATCGAATTCTGCACAAGATATTCGATCGCCTCGACGACTCCTGCCCCATACTCGCCAAAGGTCGTGATATCAGAAACTTCCATGAGCGATGGGTGCGCATTTCCAACGGCGATAGAAAATCCTGCCGCAGCAAACATCTGGATATCGTTCCTCGAGTCGCCGATTGCTGCAAAGTCTCCTGCATCAATTCCCATGAGATCCGATATCCTGCGTAAACCCGTTCCCTTGTCCACACTCCTGCTCTTCAGATGAATGGCGTACCCGGAATCCACAACCTCAATCTCATGACTGACGATACGCTCCGCATCAGCGGAATCAAAGTTCCTGCGAAGCGCAATCTCGGTTTTCCGGTAGTCGGGATCGATCTTTTTAACATCAAAATGCGCGGTCAGTGTATTGAATGCGCGTTCGCAGGCTTCGATATCCCCGTCGTAGTATTCCTTGCCATCGTATTCAAGCGAGACTACGCCACCATTCTCTGCGATGATCTGCCCACCGGTTCCGATCAGCTTTGCTGCCGCCCGTGCAAAACAGAGCACGTTCCCTGTAGCGAGCACGATCGGGATCTTGAGGGTTCGCAGGCACGCAACAGCACGACAGTCGATGCTTCGGTCCCTGTGCGTCAGCGTGCCATCGATATCGATTGCGATTGCCTCAATCATTGGTCTCCGAAGAGCCCCTCCGGGGTCACCGTGAAGAGTGCCTCACCGTCTGGCAGATTTGGAGAGTCGACCAGTTTTGCGACACGCTTGTCGCCCTTGGACTTCCGCAGATAGATTCTGAATGTTGAGGTGTGCCCGAGGATGTGCCCACCGATCGGCTTTGTCGGATCGCCGAAGAATGCATCGGGCTTGGACATCACCTGATTTGTCACAAAGACCATCGCATTGTTCAGATCAGCGAATCGAAGGATTGTGTGTAGATGCTTGTTCAGCTTCTGCTGCCGATCGGCGAGCGTGCCCCTGCCAATATACTCCGCCCGAAAGTGCGCTGTGAGCGAGTCAACGATTAGCAGGCGCACAGGCTTCTCTGTGTCTCTCAGAGAATCAGCGAGTTCGGATGCTGTGTCCATCAGAAGGATCTGATGGTTGGAGTTGTAGGCACGGGCAACATGGATGTTCTTCAGGAAGTCCTCGGGATCGTACTCCATATCATGTCGCTTCGAGAGTCCTTCTACCATACCTGCAATCCGATCCGGCCGGAAGGTGTTCTCTGTATCGATGAGGATTGCGGATCCGTTCAACCCACCTTTATCGACCGGTAACTGCACATTTACTGCGAGCTGGTGCGCTATCTGCGTTTTTCCAGACCCAAACTCGCCGTACACCTCCGTAATCGCCTGCGTCTCAAACCCCCCACCCATCATCGTGTCGACCTCAGCGCATCCGAGTTCGAGCCTGCCGATATCCTCCCGGCGCCTGAGAATGGCGTCTCCAGTCTCGAAACCACCGACGTCAGCGGATATCCGTGCAGCCGCTATGATCTTGGTTGCGGTCGACTCCCCGATATCGGCGGTCGCTGCGAGATCTGATGGTGATGCAACAGCGATCGCTTCGACCGAGTTGAACCCGGAGTCCTTCAGTTTCTCGGCGGTCGCAGGACCGATTCCAGGGAGATCTTCTATGGATATTTCGTTCATGGTAATCACGTCAAGTTCCAGTTCAGGGAGTATTAACCGTTTGGCATGAGCGGGGTGAAAGTGAAAGTGAAAGCATGGATGGGGGCGGGATCAGGGGATAAAACGGGAGATGGAGCTATGACTATAGCGAACCACGCAGCACAACAAGCCGCTCGCCCGGACACCTGATGCTCGCTGCTTCATGCACATCAAATCCCACCGACCTCATGCGCTCACACACCTTCTCGATGTTGGTTAGCGATGAGACCAGCAGAAGAACGCTCCCGCTCTCTGCGAGAAAATTTGGTGCCTGCTCTATGAATCGGTTGATCGTTGCGCGCCCATCGGCTCCGCCGTTCCATGCGTAATCCAGCCAGCCATCGATACGCTCGTCCGGTGCAGTCGGGAGATACGGCGAATTGAAGACGATCAGGTCAAATCGTCCCGAAAGCCCTGCGAAGAGGTCTGTTCGGATCACCTGCAAGCCGTTTCTCTTCGCGCATGCCACGGCATGAGGACTGATATCAGTCGCAATGTACTCGTGCTCTGGCGCACGGCGCATCAGCACGCCGGATACGATTCCGGACCCGGTACCGATCTCAAGGATGCGCAGGATTCGATTTATCCGGCTGATCCGATTCTGCTGCTCAATTGCCTCGAACGCAGAATCGATCATGAGGTACGAGTCCTCTGCCGGTTCGTACACGTCCTCTGTTGTTATGATCCGTTCGTCGGTCGCATCCACAGACACAGGGTACACGCTCAATAACTTGTGGTAGGAACCACGAGATTACACAGTCTGCGAAGCAGCGGCGTAGCCATCTCCACAAGATTTCTGTGTTAACCTCGTGCAATCTCGTGGTTTTATATGCGCGTACATCCACACAATATTGAG
>DAOVGE010000202.1 GCA_030672605.1 Methanosarcinales archaeon | reverse complement strand
CCGCACAATCGCCCAGATAGATCTCGGGGAAACGGAAGACGCTGATAAGAAGGTTGCGATCATCTATTACAACCACGGCGGCGGGAAGGACAACATCGGAGCATCGTATCTGGATGTTGCGCCGAGTCTCTGCAACCTGCTATACAATATGAGCGCTGCGGATTACGATGTGAACATGAGCCTTGTGCCGAACAAGACAGCACTCATAGAGACGATGCTCTCGCAGGGAATAAACGTCGGATCGTGGGCGCCAGGCGTGTTAAATACGATGGTCGAGACCGGAAAAGTCGAACTGATTCAAAAAGCCACCTACGAGCAATGGTTTATGGAACTGCCTATAGAGAGGCGGGACGATGTACTTGAGAGATGGGGTCCGGTTCCCGGCGAGATCATGGTCTGGGAGAACGAGACCGGTGAGTATCTCGTGATCCCGAAGATCGATCTCGGGGATAACGTGATGCTTGCACCGCAGCCCACCCGCGGCTGGCTTCAGAACAACGAGGCGCTCTACCACGACAAGGAGTTAGCCCCGCACCACCAGTACATAGCATTCTATCTCTGGCTCCAAAAAGAGTATCAGGCTGATGCGATCGTTCATTTCGGGCGTCATGGCACACAGGAGTGGTTGCCAGGCAAGCAGTTCGGGCTCTCGCGGTACGATTGGCCCTCAATCATGGTTGGCGACATGCCTGTCGTGTATCCTTATGTGATGGACGGACTTGGTGAGGGCAATCAGGCGAAGCGGCGAGGCAACGCGGTGATCGTTGATCATCTTGTTCCGCCGATAATCGCTGCCGGACTCTATGGCAATTATACAGAGCTCGCTGATGAGATGCTTGCGTATGAGCGCCAGGACGCAAATCCCACGCTCAAAGCAGCGCACAGGGCAGCAATCATCAATTTTACCGCCGAACTCCATCTTGACGAGCAGTTGGGAATTGATCTGACTCCGTTTGCAGCGAATCTCACCGCGAACCAGACCGAGTTTGGGGATGACTTCCTGGAGCCGCTGGAACATCTGCTCGATTGTCTGAGGCGTACATCGATGCCGTACGGGCTGCACGTCCTCGGAACATCGCCACACGGCGACAAGCTCACAGGAATGATAAACTCAATTCTCGGGCAGTCATACACTGACGATGTGTGCGCATTCAATGATTCCGAAGATGCGCCGCTCACGCTGCTTGATCTTGTCATCAACCAGGGCGTCCCGATCTACGATGCGCAGATCGATGTTATGGGTGCGAACTCAACAAGCGTCGAGGTGCATCTCGAAAATGCGCTAATTTATGCCAGAAACCTTGCAGAAGGCGACAACGAAGTATTAGCAGTCCTCGATGCGCTCGATGGGAAGTTTATACCTCCAAATCTCGGCGGAGACCCGGTGCGAACGCCTGATGCGCTTCCGACCGGGAGAAATTTCTATGCATTCGACCAGCGCAAACCACCGACCGTTGCTGCATGGGAACTCGGCAAGAATATGGTGAACCGGACGCTTGAGATGCATCTCGCTGCGCACGAGGGCGCGTATCCGAGGAAGATGGCATACATTCTTTGGGCTGGCGAGACCACACGCCACGAGGGTGTGATGGAGGCGCAGATACTGTATCTGCTCGGTGTAGAGCCGGTCTGGAGTAAGGGAAAAGTCGTGGATGTTTCTGCCATTCCGTCCGAATCGATGAGCCGCCCGCGAATCGATGTCGTGATTATGGTGTCAGGACTCTACCGGGATATGTTCCCTGACAAGATCGTCCTCCTTGACAAGGCTGTGCGGCTTGCTTATGAACAGAACGAAACTCTAAACTGCCCGAACTACGTGAAAGAGAACACAGATTTGCTTGCGGCTGCGCTGATTGCAAACGACCCGTCACTCAACGAGTCAGATGCCAGAAACCTTGCGCTCATGAGGATATTCGGATGTGCTGATGGCACTTATGGAACCGGACTTGCCAATACAATTGGAGCAAGCAACACATGGAACGATACCGACGTTCTGGCACAGCTATTCATTGACCGGATGGGTAACGCCTACGGCGCGGACGTGTGGGGCGAGACTGCAACCGACCTCTTCACAATGAACCTTGCGGATGTCGAGGTCACGATGCACAGCCGGAGTTCAAACCTCTACGGCGCAATTGACAACGACGACTTCTTCCAGTACCTGGGCGGGCTGAACCTCGCTGTGACGTACGCATCCGGCGGAAATACGCCTGATTCGTATGTTACGAACCTGAGGGCGACTGGCGGCGAGAAGGTCGAGACACTGGCTGATTTCATCTCCGGTGAACTCTATTCACGATACTTCAATCCCGAGTGGATCGAGGGGATGCAGGGGCACGACTATGCCGGCGCAAGGGAATTTGCGGACTTTGTAGAGAATCTGTGGGGCTGGCAGGTGACGTGCCCCGAACTCATCCCGGATCATGTCTGGGATCAGGTGTTTGAGACCTACGTCACAGATCCTGCGTTGCGTGCCTGGATTGAACAGAACAACCCGCATGCATACCAGTCCATGACCGCCCGGATGCTCGAAGCGGTCCGCAAGGGCTACTGGGATGCAACAGACGAGGTGATCAAGAGTCTCGTTGCGGAATACATGGAGTCCGTTGCAGAGAACGGCGCCACCTGCTGTCACCACACCTGCGGAAACCCGCTCCTCGATGAGTTTGTATCAGGAATCATCTCCGCACCCGGCGTAGTCTCATCGGAGACTGCATCAGAATATCGGGAGACTATGGACGAGGTAACTGGTAGGGCGAGCGCACTATCGCAGCCCGCTGATACGGACACCGGCAGCAGCAATGGCGGAGACGGCACATACCCGCCGGGATGGTTAGATGATACTGCTAAAGTCGAACCGACAGTGCAAGAGACAAAGCAGACCAGAGCACCCACATCTGCGACAAACGAGACCGTACGAGACGGTGGAGTCGGCGTGGATGTGAGCCAGCCGGTAGAGTCTGTTGCGGAACCGGAGCCAGCAGAGCCAGCAGACTATGTCGAGGGACCTGAAATGGAGGTTGAGCGATCACCTGAAACAGGACTCTCATTCTCAGGCGCTCCGATGATCGGGCTTATTCTGGTGATCGGGCTTGCAGCAGTCATCTACTGGGGCTACCGAAGGCGGGGATGAGTTTCCCCCCTTCTCTTTTATGGCTCTTCGCTATTTCGTGTGGGTAGTTGGAAATCAAGGTGACCTGACCGGGGTGAGTCATGGTGAT
>DAOVGE010000026.1 GCA_030672605.1 Methanosarcinales archaeon | reverse complement strand
GTGATAAAAACTGACATAACCTGATAAAATTCCCGGTAAACACCTGGAACTAAAGTGTAACGATTTGGATAAATGAGCAATCTCTTTATAAGTGTTGGTCACTGCAACGCGAGATACCAGAGACCCGAAAAAGTCTGGTGTTGACATTCTCTGTAGTCGCTAACGGTAGCTCCCTCGCGTATGTGAAAAACGCGGGTGTATCTCTCTCAACTTTGCGTCTTTGCACCTTTGCGACCTTGCGTTAGATCAGAGGAACGCAAAGACGCGATGACGCAAAGATTGGAAACCACAGAATCCATCAGAATCAGAAAAAGTGAAGCGCCAGAGAACGTGTTCTGGCGCGATACCGCTTTAATAGTACTCGATTCGTGCAGCGAGCTCACGCCGCTTCTTCTCGATATAGCTGTATACCGTGGAGTGTGGTGCACCATTGATCAGCATCCCGATTGCGGTCTTTGCGGCGTGCGTCTGTTCCGGGTATCCGATGATCGCAACAGTCTTCCCGTACACAGAGAGGGCAGTGTAGGTCATGCTCTCAATCATTGCCCGCGTCTTTCCGTTTTTGCCGATGATCCTGCCCCTAATGCGCATCAGTTCCTTTTGGGTGTTTGCCGGCACATCGACCACTTCGAGTATGAAGAGATCGTCGTCGAACAATCGCATTGCCCGTTCCGGACTGAAACCACGTCCGATTGCCCGGACGATCTCCATAGCCTGCATGCCTTGCACCGGGTCATCGGGCGAGAGAATCTGAACAGTGCCCGATTTGCTGTCGATGTCCATTGTTGCGGAAGAGCGTTCCTCTATCATCTGCTTGACGCTGCCTTTCGGACCGATCAGCGCACCTACCCGGTCTTGTGGGATTTTGACGTACATCAGTCGCCTAACTGCCCAACTTCTTGCCGAGTTCGCCGAGTTCGATGTATCTGCTGGTTCCCAGCCTCGTTATGCTCGCTTCAGGAATCGTCTCCGCATCCGATCCCGAAAGCTCCGCGGGGGTGCCCATGTACACGCGCAATCGTGACACCGCATCACGCCCGCGCATCCGTTTGTAGGGGAGCATGCCACGAATCGTCCGCTTTACGATGTGATCAGGTCGCTTCGGGAAGTATGGGCCATGTTCCATAGACCCTTTGTCCACCATCTCCTTGTACTCCCTGATCGTTGCGACCTTGCTGCCAGAGATCACTGTCCGTTCTGCATTGATGATCGCAATGGTCTCGCCGTTGAGCAACCTCGTTGCGACAACGCTTGCCAGCCTCCCGAGAATTAATCCGTTTGCATCAATAGTAATAGTCGTCATGGTACTGCCTCCTCACCTGATTATCCGCACATTTGACCCGGCGGGGTTCCTCGTCACCAGTTCCTCAATTGTGATGCACTCCCCGCCAGCGTCTACGATCTTTGCCTGTGCACCCTCGCTGAAATCGAAAGCACCCACAACCACCGGGTGGTGAATATCGCCTGCGCCGAGCACTTTGCCAGGAACGACGATGGTTTCGCCCTCTCTCGTGTACCTGCTGATGTTGCCGACATTCACTCTCGCATGGCTTCTCTTCGGGCGTTCCATGTACTCTGCAATATCTCTCCAGATCGGAGCGTCGTTCTCGCGTGATCTGGTTTTCAGATCCTCCGCAAGAAGTGCAACCCGCGGATTTGTCTTTTTATATCTTGTTTTGCTCATTTTGATTCCTCCAAGACTCACACATGAGTTGTGTTGGTGTGTTCGAACCGTCTTGACGGTTCCTGCGCCATTGGACACCGGAATGTGTATATCTATAGCTGTCGTAGAAAAAGCTTGTGGAGTGTTTGGTTTAAGAGCTTTGCCCGGGATGGCATCGGTCCGGCACCATGCACGTTGCGCTCCCACAACTGTTAATAACGCCCGGATCAATTGTTGTTAATATACCGGAGATATTGTGATGGACCCGACAAAAATTACACTTGATGAGAACGAATTGCCGAAACAATGGTACAACATTCAGGCGGACCTCCCAACCCCGCTTGATCCACCGCTGAATCCAGGGACAAAAGAACCGATAACGCCGGACGACCTCTCCGCGATCTTCCCGATGTCGCTCATCAAACAGGAGATGAGCACTGACCGCTGGATCAAGATCCCTGAGGAGGTTCGTGACATTTACACGCTTTGGAGACCGTCGCCACTCTATCGTGCACTGCGGCTTGAACGGGCACTGAAGACTCCTGCTAAAATATATTACAAGTGGGAGGGCGTAAGCCCACCAGGGAGCCACAAACCAAACACAGCCATTCCACAGACCTATTATAATGCAAAAGCCGGAATCGAGCGGATCACAACAGAAACGGGTGCAGGACAGTGGGGGTCTGCGCTTTCATTCGCCACACGCCTCTTCGATCTCGAATGCACGGTTTACATGGTCCGAATCAGTTACGATCAGAAACCATACCGCAGGGTGATGATGGAGACATGGGGGGGAGAGGTGTTTCCGAGTCCGAGCAATATGACCGAATGCGGAAGAAAGCTCCTTATAGAGATGCCTGATACGACAGGCAGTCTCGGCATGGCGATCTCCGAGGCGGTGGAGGATGCGGCGACACACGACAATGCAAATTACGCTCTCGGATCTGTTCTGAACCATGTCATGCTGCACCAGACCGTGATCGGACTCGAGATGCAGAAACAGTTTGAGGTAGCAGAGACGACTCCTGATGTCATGTTTGGCTGCGTGGGCGGCGGAAGCAACTTTGCAGGAGCAGTCTTCCCGTACATCGGCGAGGCAATGCGTGGCAAAGGGGACGGGGACTGCCCCAGAATCGTGTCATGCGAGCCCGCATCCTGCCCGACGCTCACAAAAGGCGTGTTTGCTTATGATTTCGGAGATACTGCGCAGATGACCCCGCTCTTGAAGATGTACACACTCGGACACGATTACGTTCCGCCGGGCATTCACGCAGGCGGGCTCAGGTATCACGGCAACTCGCCACTCCTCTCGAAACTGACGCATGATGGTTATATGGAGGCGGTTTCGTACCACCAGACCGAGGTATTCAAATCCGCACTCACCTTCGCCAGATCCGAAGGGTTTTTGCTTGCGCCCGAGACAGCACACTGTGTCCATGCTGTGATTGAGGAGGCACTGCGGTGCAAGCAGACCGGTGAAGAGAAGGTGCTCTTCTTCTGTGGAAGCGGGCACGGAGACTTTGATCTCGCAGCTTATGACGATTATCTAAGTGGGACTATGACAGATCCCGGAGATCCGACTGATGCCGTAAAGGAGTCGATCTCAAAATTACCAGAGGTATAGAATATGGGAAAAACCGGAAGCACTCAATGGGTGAAGATTAGGAATAGAAAGGGCAAGGTCCGTTTGATAGAGCATAATAGGGCAACACACAAGCGACCAGGTCCGGCTCAGCGTTACACATCATCCGGAGCGAAGCGGAGACGGATAAAGCGATCTGAAAAAGCTATCGTGCGGTGAATGTAGCATACGTGTGAACTCCGTTCAGTGAATCGCGATGTGTGAGCACGATCTGCACCTACGAGTCGTCCTGAACGAGCCCCTGTACGGGGGAAACATCGGCTCGACTGCACGTGTTCTCAAGAACTTCGGATTCCATGACCTCGTGCTCGTGAACCCCTGCCCGATCGACAAGGAGGCGTGGATGATGGCTCAGCATGCACGCGATCTGCTTGGGAATGCGCGAATATGTGGCTCGCTTCAGGAAGCTACCGCCGATTCCAACTTAATCGTTGGAACGACTGGGGCACGCGGGGAGACTACCGGAAGACACCTCAGAATTCCGGCGTACCCGCCAGAAAGAATCCGCGAGAAGCTCAATTGCAAGAGCGGCTGTGTCTCAATTGTCTTCGGAAGAGAGGATCATGGGCTCACAAACGAAGAGCTGATGATGTGCGATCTTCTGGTGAGCATCCCCACAAGCGACGAGTACCCAATCATGAATCTCTCGCATGCCGTATCAGTGGTTCTCTACGAGTTGTGTGATATCGTTATTGGGGATGTGCCGCTTGCGAACCGGAGTGACCTTAATCTCCTGTATGGGCACATCGAAGACGTGCTACGCGACCTCAATTATCCGGTGCATAAGCGGCACAAGACTGCGCTGATGCTCAGGCGGATATTCGGAAGGGCGGAGTTGACTGCACGAGAGGTGTCCACGATGCGGGGAATCCTCCGACTGACCAGTTACCACGTGGGGTCGCAGTCTGGCGAGGGGAGCGCAGATACTCGATCTGACTGATCAAAACACAAACGATAAAGGATCGCGGGGTCTTAAATCGGAATCCCTATCGCACCAGAATGTCCCCTTCACTGGTTATGCCAATCTCAAAGCTGGTCACAACCACCCTGTGCCGTATCTGGTTCCTTGCGAGATTGCGGACTTTCGACGCGAGTGCAACACCGTCGTGGCGCACATGCACACCCCCTCCCTCGGAATCGGCTTTGTCGTAGACCATCCCGACGAGATCGTCGAGACGCGTGCCCACTGCTGCCTCGAACCAGATCGGGGTTTCGAGCATTCTTATAAATTTTATGGTGTTTTCAGACCGTTCAACATTCTTCCGCGCCATCTTTTCGATTGCGGAGATGTTCTGTTTCGTTGTGCCCAGTTTAGCAGCAATCTCCTCCTGCGAACGACCGTCATGCCGCAATCTCAGCACAAGCATCTGCCGTTCGGTGAGTGTTGTATCGTTTGCTGCCATCAATGAAATTGGAGCGGGCATGGCATATCAAGGTATGGGGGCGCCGGGGCCGCGATCATTACAGCAGGTTATGGCAAATGCCGGGAAGATTGTTTTTATACGCTGTACATCATCTTCCCTTTTTTGGCGTATTCAGCGACAGGTGACGTCTCATTTTCAATTTCATCAGGAGTCAGAGTGATAATATCAAAAGGTATCATGAATCTCTTAGTTGTGATTATCTCGGCATCTTTGGTCAAGTTTGCCCTTTCAAAGACATCTTTGCCCTGGAAATCCTCTGATATTATCAGGATATCTATATCGCTCTCTTCTGTGGCTTCTTCTCTGCTCTGGGATCCAAACAATATGATCTTCGAGACGTCTAATCCGGTTTCTTTCAGACACTGTTGTAAGAATTTAATAGCCCCTATAACCCTGCTTTTAACCATTTCAACACCTCCTTACTTTTTGGCTCTCTGGTAATTCGCGTTGCAAGCGTCTCGTAGATGAATTGTGCTGGCGTAATATTAAGTGCTTAGGGATCGCGAATGGCACGAATAAACGAATTTCACGAATGTTAATATGGAATAGATTCGTGTCATTCGTCCATTTGTGAAATTCGTGATAAAAACTGCCAGAAATAGACCAAATCCATGATAAACCCCTCAAAACTAAAGTGGGGTGAGCTCTGGTAAATAACCGATATGACTGGTCGTTTTTACACTGCAACGCGAGATACCAAAGTTTTGGACATACAGCCCTTTAAGCGCCTTTTCTATAGATTAGTGACTCATAAATACCGCATAAAAGTACCGTTCACCATTGAACATAAATTCTGCTGTATCCATATCATAATCAGCTTGTTTCAGCCATTCATCTGGTTTTTTGCCCACGAGCTTTCCTCCGGTTTCATGTTGACGACAGTTTCCCACGTGTTATTATACAAGTGTCGCCATTTCATATACTATTTTGGAGGATGGTGCGTACATATCGCAATTGACAATAACCTCATCCGCCCCCGCCGCATCACAGAAGTCGCTCTTCATGTAGATCGCATTCCCGAGCAGATAGAGCGTCGGAAAGACCTCCTCCACATCAGCATCCGGCGGCGCAAAACCAAGACTCTCCAGATCGAATATCTCCCGCAGTGTCAGTTCCATCGGCGAATCACAAAACTGCGTACACTCTGGCGGCGTCTTCTGATGAAACCGGGCTGTGTGGCAACTCCGCGCATAAGCGA
>DAOVGE010000034.1 GCA_030672605.1 Methanosarcinales archaeon | reverse complement strand
TGTGTCACTACAATCGTGATCTTGTATTATATATTGAATGCTCATTAGTTTTGGATGATCTACTGAACTGCTTGGTCTAATTAACAGTTTCAGAATGGCGGCTGTTGCCACTGTTTTTGAGACTTTTACGTACCAAGTCTCACGATTTGATCCCGGATTCGCCAGGTGGCAGAAACTTGACGATCTGATCGGGCGATGCAAAGATCTTGATAGACCTTCCGAGAGATTCTGCGAACGTCCGGTAGATCTTCTTTGCGAGATCGTCCCGGTTGAACCGTCCTGGCACAATCTCGATTACGTGCGCTGCGTGCTTCCTGACCGCTGATAGCGGACCTCCGATCAGGTGCATATCCTCTGTTATCCCGATTGCGATTCCGATCTGAACGTCCTTCTGGTAATTTCGCTTGCCGCGGATGATGAAAGCGCCTTTTGCAACGAACTCACCGTGCTCCGGCGTTTTTGAGACCTGATCCGGATGTACCCAGTAGCAATCGCCGGTGTACTGCCCAGCCTTCCAGACGCTCGAGTACGAGATTGCAAACTGTGCCGCCTCTGCGATCGTCTGTTCCGGGACAGATACGCCTTTTTCGGCTTTGATGATCGTCGCAGGTGCGCCTGGCGCCTGAGTGTGCATGAAGATATCCCGCTTCTCAAGGTACTTCTTGACGACTTCCTCGTTTCCGGATGCATCGCGCCCGCCGACCACGAGCAGACCGTCTGAAGACATGAACCATCTGAATCGGTCGTACCAGCGTGGTTTCGGACGTCTGAGAGCAGCGATCTTTTTTTTCGGCTTCTTTGTCTTCTTTTCCATCAATTCGCGGGTATGCTCGAGCGCGCGCCGCGCGCCGTCCAGTTTGGATCCGATCTTCTTTGACCGATCATAGTATACCTGCGCATTCTGCGGGACGTTCTTCGCAATTGCGAGCGCGATATCGAGCCCGCCCAGTTCCAGCACAATCGTTCTCTCGCGCGGGTCGGTTCGTTTTATTGCGGGATGGTCTGCGCGGATTTCATCCCACGTGCACCCATTCTCGAACTCGGATCTGACCAGAGTGAGCATTTCATCGATTGGCTGGTAATTCATATAGATCGTCTCAGCCTTTGTGCTCAGCTTTGATTTTTCCTTCTCGAATTTGTTAATCGCCCTCTCCTGCTGGGTCCGCCTGCGCTCAAGTGGGTTCTTCACAACTTTCTGCGTCTTCTCTTCGAGTGCCTCATCTTCTCTGCTTGCGCCGAAGAATTCGTCGAGTGCTTCGTTGAACGTCTTGAAATATCGTTTGTCCTGATCAGCGTACCTGGAAATTTCAAACGGGATGACATCGAGAATATTATCACCCCTGCGCACGATATGCGGTCTCGGCTGATCCATCCGCCCGAAGACCTCCCGGATTCCCCCATGCACTGCACGTATCAAGTCGTCTGTTGAATCCGAAGATTCGATACTCTTATCGACTCCGGCAGATGCGCATACCTCCTCGGCAGCGATCCCTCCCATATTCAGCCTCGTTGCAAGCGTCTTCACAAGGTTCGTGTCCGATTCAGAAAACATTGCCTGCAATCCATCAATTGTTATTTCAACTGGATTTAATTGCATCTCAGGCAGTTTGTAGATCTCTCCACTTCTGATTCTTCGCCCACGAAAGGTCACCGGGTGCAGCGGAAGGATGATTTTCTGCTCGTGGTTGACCAGTATCACGTTTCCCGGTGGAAATAACTCGATTATGAGCCCGTTCGCATCCTCGCCACGGACTGTCGTAATCTCGATTATCCGATCGAAGTCGTACTGCTCAATTGCGACAATCCTGGCGTGGGAGAGGTACTTTCGCAGCGTCATCGCAAACGTCGGCGGGAGTTTCGGGCTGGCAAATGGGTGCGTGGTCAGGTGCATGCAGACCCCCGGAACGATTGCGAGGTCGCACCTACCCTCTCCGAAGAGATACAGGTTCAACCGAACCTGCTCGGTCCCCTCGCCAGTCTTGTATATCTTCTCGATGCGCGCGCCTACCAGATGCTGCAGTTCAGAGATCGCCGCTGCAACATCAATACTTGTCATTCCCGGTTTCATCAACATCCGCCTCCTTCAATAACTCCTGGCTACTTCCGAGTCACTCAACGTCGAGACCAAAGTCCAGCCAGAGCGAGGGATGCGTGAGCGCACCCATCGATATCACATCAACACCAGTTTTTGCGTATAAAACAAGATTATCCGTCGTTATGCCACCGGATGCCTCCAGCACCACAGAATCGCGCAATCCGTTCTCCTTCAGACTTGATATACATTCCACAATCGAATCAGCGTTCATATTATCGAACATGATCACATCGGCTCCGAGTTCTGCGGCATGCATCGCATCTTCAGCGTTTTCCACCTCAATTTCCACCCTTTTCATGAAACCGGCGTCTCTTGCACATCTGTATGCCGTATCCATGCCATAGACCCGGATGTGATTGTCCTTGATCATGACTGCGTCGGTCAGGTTGAACCTGTGCGGATCGCCGCCACCGATCGCAACCGCCTTCTTTTCGAATTTTCGGAACCCGGGCGTCGTTTTTCTGGTGCATGCGATCCTAACGCCGGTCTGCGCGACCGCCTCCACGCACAAACGAACAATCGTCGCAATCCCGCTCATTCTGCCAAGAAAGTTCAGAGAGACGCGCTCAGCCCGCAGGATTGCGCGAGAGCTTCCCTCGAGATGGATTGTGGTCTCGCCACTCGCAATCGTATCGCCATCCATAAGACTACACGAGTACGAAATCCCGCAATAATCAAAGATCCGTATCGCTTCCTCCAGTCCCGCGAGCACTCCGTCCTGCTTCGGAACGATTTCGGCTTTGACTGACTTATCCGGAAGCAGATCATGGAAAATGTCGAAATCTCCGACATCTTCCCCTAAAAATGATTCGATTTCGGAGATTTTCATCAGACCAGACCTAGATTATCCAGCTGCTTCCAGACATCCAGCTTGGCAAATTCACACTCTTCCTGGGTCTTTGCTCCGGTGATAACCAGTTTTCCAGAACGAAATATCAGAACGACGACTTTGGGTTTCTTGATCCGGTACACAAGCCCGGGGAATACCTCTGGCTCGTATTCAATATTCTCAAATCCCAGACCGATTGCGATGGCGTCTAAATCGAGTTCTGTACCGAGCGATGCGCCAGCCACGATGTTCTGGACGATGTACGTTTTGTTCTTGATCGTGTATCCAAGCCCCTCCAGATCCTCTGAAAGAATGTCTATGGCAGTATCCACATCTTTTATGCTTTTTGCACCGGTACAATTTGCCTTTCCGGAACCAAATACCAGAAATGCTGTCTTTGGATTCTTTATTCGGTATACGAGTCCCGGGAACTTGTCCTTGTCATAATCGGCATTTTCAAGGGCGGACGATATGTGTTTGAGGTCGAAGTTGTCAGAAAGTTCCATTGATGCAACGATGTTCTCGATCTTGATACTTGAATCGATCATAATAGGCGCTTGGGTTTATATACAATAAGGTTATCGGTTGCGAACGATGTGCCGCTATGCTGCATTATGCCGGCAAAGGGCGCAGCAATCTCATCGTCCCGGCATACGCAGCGGAAAGAGCGCCAGAATGGCCACAAGGATTCCGAAGATCCAGAACACCCCTGCGTAACTGATGTATCCAAGAATCATTGCCGCAAATACCGGAAGCGCAGCAAACCCTGCGTAAGTATATGTGTTGAAGACGCCCATCGCAATGCCGCTATTCACGTCAAGTGATGCAACCCCTGTTACGAGCCCGATCAGCGCAAACCCGGACCCGGCACCCATGATTGTGAGCCCGATTGGATGATAGACGGTTACAATGATGCCGATGCCGGTTATGAGCGCACCCGCTTTGATCATGCACCGTTCAGTGAGATTCATGCGACCCCCTACAAGCGACGTTATCATCGTTCCAACATAGACGCCGGAAAGCGCAATCCCCTGCGTGAATGGTTCCAGATCCGTAAACGAAGGAAAATAAGCAACGATAACACCAGTTCCACCAAAGAGAATAAAGGCAGTGAGCCATATCTGTATATAGCGTTCATTCAGAAGAACTGCGAATATGCCGTCAACCGTATCACGGACACTCTGCGGTGCATTCCGAATCATTGCGCCATTGTTCTGCGAAAACGACATCGCGAGCGCGGCAAGCGCAAGCATGGAAAACGCCAGGACTCCAGCCTTCAGATGGTAGTACTTCAGCGCAGCAGCGACCGCGACACCCGCGGCGAGCCCAAAATTGAGCAAAAAGTTGAACTCCCCGATGTATCGCCTCGGATTCTCAAATCGCACAAGAATCGAGAACGCCGCAGGGAAGAAGGCGCCGCAGGCACAGCCCTCTACGAAACGTGCGGAGACCAGTACCGCATGACAATCGGAGCAGAAGATCATAAATCCGGATACGGCGGTCAAGACGAGGCTGAGCCGGATAAATGGGGTGTAGCCATATCTATCCGAGAGCATCCCGAGCGGGATCATTGATACGAGTGCGCCAGCAAAATACGCTGAGAAGAGCGTGCTCTGCCCCAGCGCATCCGCTGACAGATCCGGGAGGATCGGCACTACCGCATCCGAGAGCCCCATGATCACAAAAACCGAGAGATACAGACATACACGAACCCTGTTCATAACATACGTATTCAAAACGAACCCCTAAATGTGTATCTCATCCGGAAGAGTGGCAGCGTTCCGGTGGATAAATACCGGTTAACCTTATGGCAGTATATAGCAGAAAGAGACTGAACACGGCAGAAAGATGTGAAATACCGATGAGAGACCCTGTTAACAACTTTGAGATTCCCCAGGAATGGATTGAGCGTGCAGATGTGGCAGAAGATGAATTAAAGGCAGGCATAGCCATCGGAAAACTTGTCCTGCTATCTGACGGATCGGTTTTGCGGAGGGGCTTTACCACGGGGACGACTGCTGCTGCTGCTGCAAAGGCTGCGGTCTTATCGCTGAAAGAGCCGGTTTGCGAGGTTGCGATCAGAACACCAGCCGGAACCGTTGTGACTCTGAATGTCTCGGCATCACGTGGCAAATCGTCGGTTGTCAAGGACGCCGGCGATCATGAGTTCGACATTACAAATGGGATTACAATCGTTGCAGAAGCGCGCGAATCGGATGGCATATCGATTACGGCAGGCAGAGGAATCGGGGTTAAGAGGGGGGTGCCTGCGATAAATCCGGTGCCAATGAAGCAGATATGGCAATCGATTGAGGATGCTGTGCGCGAGATTGGCGTTTCCGGTGCGGATGTCACAATTTCCGTTCCAGGAGGGGAGGAGATCGCTGTTCACACGTTGAACAGCAGAGTCGGGGTCACTGGGGGGCTATCCATACTCGGGACAACGGGCTTTGTTGAGCCATGGAATGATCATCTTCTCGAGACGAAACAGGAACTGATTCAACAGGCTGAACGGGTGGTGCTGACAACAGGTCGAATTGGAATGCGGTATGCAAATATGCTATTTCCGGATTACACGATTGTCATGGTTGGAAATCGCATTTCAGAGGGTGTCGGATATGCGGATGGTGAAGTAATACTCTGCGGACTCCCTGGACTGATCCTGAAATGGGCGGATCCTGACATATTGGCTGGCGCGGGCTTCTTCACAGTACAGGAACTGATTGATCATGACCCCCACGATGCACGGATTGATAGCGCGCTCACCAACGCAGAAAAGATCGCTCCGGGCGTGCGCATCGTCTTGGTGAACCGGGATGGTTCGATAATACGGGACTACCTGCGCCGATGATCTAGTGTTGACCAAAAATGACAAAATATCATGCAGCGTCGCAGCATACCGATTGTGCATCAATTGTGCGATGTCCATTCAACATAACATTTACTACCCCACCGATACATTTAAGAACTATTGGGAGTTATTGTGGCAATACAACACTGCAACTAATACGGATGTGTTATTATCGTAGACGAACTGGATGAACGGATTCTCAAAGCAATGTCGGCAGGTACTGGTGTAGGGCCCAGACTAACCGAGCTTGCAAAGCACGTGGGAGTGCCCAGGAGCACGGCAAACTTGCGCGTTCGCATGCTTACTGAGAAAGGTATAATCATTGGATATTGTCCCGAGATCAACTGGGAGGAACTGGGATATTACATCAATGGCTATATGGGAATCGAGTGCCCAAAATCGGTCGTCAGTGAATTAATCGATTTTTTAACGAAGCAACAGTGGGTTTTTGGGATCTGGGAGGTCACAACCGGGAAATATGGTTTGCTTGTGATGTGTAGATTCAAGCGATATACCGAGATTGAACAACTACAGACGTTCACCAAAACCGTGCAAGGGGTTCGGGACGCCGATGTCTTTCTGCTTGGTCCATACCATTCAATGGGACGACCGGATTAGATAGATATATGACGAATGGGCGGCAACTGCAGAAGTAGTCATGGAACTCACGCCTATTCAGACAGAGATGCTAGTGATACTCGTCAATCTCTTCCGCCAGAAGGGGGGGGCAGTGAAAGGTGAAGAGATTGCCAATGTGCTCCACCGTAATTCCGGCACCATACGAAACCAGATGCAAGCACTCCGGGCACTGCGGATGGTTGAGAGTGTTTCGGGACCAAAAGGCGGGTATCGCCCGACAAGCCAGGCGTATGACGTTCTCGATATCATCGACCAACCAGGCGGGGCGGCAACAAATATCTATCGCAATGGGAAGCTTGTTGATGGCGCAACTGTATGTGAGATCATATTTACGGCAGTGCACCATCCGAATACATGTAATGGCAGGGTTCGGGTCATAGGCGATATCCGCGAGTTCGATAACGGTGATGTCATCAAGATCGGACCTACGCCAAAGAACGAACTCGTGATCAGGGGGAAGGTTATTGGGCGGGATGACACCAGAAACATCCTTATCTTTACGATTTCAGACCTGCTCACCCTGCCGAAACGCCATATCAGGGAGTGCGTTCAGGTGGGGAACATCACGATCGATTCGAACGCCACAATCAACGATGCGGCAAACACCCTCCTAGAACTGGGGAGTCATGGTGCTCCCGTGACCGATAAAAAAGAGATAATCGGTGTTGTGACGCTGGCAGCCATCACAAGATCGTTGGTATCCGGATTGACCAATCAGAAGGTGCGGGATGTCATGTCAAGAGACCCCATAACAATCGACGGTGACACCCCTATTTCAAACGCTGTTAAGCTCTTTGATCAGTATCGTGTCAACACCCTCGTCGTGCTTGCCAGTGGAAAGCCTTACGGCGTTGTATTCAAAGTGGATGTCCTCCGCGAATCGGACCGCTTCGGAGAATCGATCATTGCCCCGTCATTTATGAGCGCATGAGTCATCGCGCTGCATAGACCGTCTCTTTATCCACAGCCACAACCATTGCACCGCCAAGTTCCGAGCGTACGATACGCTGTACCCTGCCGATGCCTTCGGCAACCAGCTGGATACGTGCCAGCATCGTTTCTCGTTCTTCATAAAAAAGGTCATTGCTCTGAACGATCTTGTGCATGCTGATGTCGCGGCGCTGCACTCGCGAAATGATTCCGGTCGTGCCCGCGGAAACATCGTTGCGGCTGGTCTGTGATAAGAAGATCGGGTCACCAACGCCGACGTTGAGTATGGCAAAAAAATTCTGCGGACTTCTGATCTCAATTGTCAGGAGCACGCGATTTTCCAGATCACGCATTACATGATTTGAGATTCCAGTCAGTGCAATACAGTCCATCATGATCACCCATACATCGGAACATACTTTGGCGTATCTTCTTCGTCGATTGTTTCTTTCACGGCTTCTGCAAGCTTCTGCATCTCAAGCTCGATCTGCTCTGCCTGCTTGACCAGCTTTTCGGTATCGATTGAGAGGTCGTACAGATTGTTCAGAACACTGATCACGGCAGCGGCAGCGAGTGGGTCAGGATTCTGGCCACGGGTGCTCCCGAGCAGGCCGATTGCGGGAATATTGCGTACAAAGCATTCCGTCATGATGCTGCCAGCAATCCCTGAGATAGTCCCCATCTGAAATATCTCTACCTCGTTTCTGATGTTTTCGAGTCCTTCTTCCGTTGTTGCTGCGCCGAAGACTGTATGCTCCGCACCTATGATCGGCATGCCGGCTATTGAGACGATTTCACGGGCATTAACGGACTTTGCCCAGTCAACAAGTGTCTTGCTCACGATGTAGGAGATGCCCGGGGGGATTGGGATATCGGAGACGACTATGATCAGTTCGTTCTTCGGACTCTCATATATCCGGATGGGCATTGTGATCTGCCCCTCCATGAGCACCGCAACCGGCGGGAAGTGCCTTGAATTGACAGCACCCAGGTACTGCATATCCAGTTCATCGATTACCTGTTGACTTGCAATATTTCCCACGAGCCCAACACCAGGAAATCCCTCGACGATTACGGGATTGCTTGATTCGGGCTTTCTCGCAATCACATACACCTCTGAATCCTGCGTCATTTGTGCGTTAGCTATGGTGCTGGTGGTAGATAAATACTTCGTAACTACTCATGTATCTAAAACAGTGTCACGCGACCTCGCTATACCGGCACTGCTTGACCCGGAACGCAACATGAGCCATACTGGAATTTTTCTTGCCAGGCGCGTGTTTAGCTAACCACAAGATTGCACAGTCTGCGAAGCAAAGGCGTTACCATCTCCACAAGATTTCTGTGTTAATCTCGTAAAATCTGTAATGGTCAGTCGGATGTGCAACAACACGGAAAACGTTGAGACATGGGTTGACAATACTCTTCGCGTCTCTGCGACTTTGCGACTTTGCGTTAAACTGAGAATGAGAACGCAAAGACGCGAGGGCGCAAAGACGCGAAG
>DAOVGE010000167.1 GCA_030672605.1 Methanosarcinales archaeon | reverse complement strand
TTGAGGTTGCAGCAGGTACAGGTCTGGTTGCGCTGAGGATAGCAAGAGCAGCAGATCAGGTTCATGCGATAGATATCTCGCCGCAGATGATTGACGAGGCAAAGAAGAAGGCAGATGAGAGTGGAATCGATAACGTTGCGTTCTCGGTTGAGGATGCGTACGCACTGCCTTTTGATGATGGTATCTTTGATACGGTCATCTGCAATAACGCACTTCACAATATGAAACAGCCGGAAGATGCTCTATCTGAAATCAGAAGAGTTTTGAGACCGGATGGTCGGTTTATTGCCATAATCGCTGGAGTTGGAGAATCGCTTAAATTCAAGATCGCATTAACGATATCTACGCTGATCGGACAACTTCCGGTCTTTCATAAGTTGAATCTGGGTGAATTTGCAGATTTCATAGATAAATCCGGATTTACTGTTGTAACAAAGGAGAGGCTGAAACATCCGGAAGATAGGATGGCGTTACTATATGTTAATTCCAAAAAGGAGTGATAATAAATGAATATTCCACAGATAGAATCAAACTTTCGAGAACTGGACGATATCCTGCATGCGGGATACGCTCCGAACGTGATAAGCACAGCAATGGAACTCGGGATCTTCGATGCGCTTTTCGAAGAACCGATGGACGCCCGCACTCTTTCAGACAGACTCGGGACCGTTTACGAGATTACCGAGGCTTTCGCGAATGTCCTCGTGGCACTGAACTTGCTTGCGAAAAACGGAGCCGATTATTCGCTTGCGCCGCTATCAAAGGACTTTCTGGTGAAGTCAGCCCCTGCATATCAGGGCGGAATGATCGCGATGACGTCACAGTATGGGCAGATCATGGAAAAGATGCCGGAGACGCTGAAGAACGGTCCTCCTGAGGCGTTTGATTCCGGTATGTGGGCAAACGCAGAGTTTATGAAGGTTATGGGGCAGGGAGTGATGGGTGGCTCGATTCAGGACGTGACTGGGTTTATTTCGGCACTTCCGGAATTTCCAGACCTGCTTCGGATGTGCGATCTTGGAGGCAACCATGGCTTTTACACGATGGCACTGATAGACAGAAACCCACAGTTGCGGGGGACGATCTGCGACCTTCCGGAAGTTGCCAGACTGGCGAAAGAGGTCATCTCCGAGATGGGGTATTCTGATCGTATCGACACAATCGGTTGCGATCTTGAAACGGACGGATCGATTGGCAAGGGCTACGACCTGGTTCTTGTATCCCATGTTATATATGCGTGGAAAGGGCATCTGGAGGACGTTTTTGAGAGAATAGGTGATGCGATGGTTCCAGGCGGCGTCTTTGTCTCCAATCATCTGGCAATGGACGACGATTGCTGCGGACCCATATCCGGCACGATGATGGAACTGATGACGCGGCTGGGTGGGTATCCGACACACCATCTTTCAGAGGAAGAACTGAAGAGCGCTCTTGCAGCGTGCGGATTCGGTGACTTTACGGTAAGACCTGCTGAAGATGGGCGGCAGTACCGGAGCCTCATCCTTGCGGCAAGAAAACTGGAGTAATATCAAATGACAGAACAAAGAACAATACGATCGGCATTGACCGCACTTGCGCTCCTCACGATCCTCGCCCTCGCAGCGGCACCAGCAGAAGCGATATCAGTGAAACTGATGAAATACGACCCGTACCCGGTAAACACCGGCGAATATGTAACCGTCTGGATCAAGATCGAGAACCCGGGGCTCGGAATCCCATCAGAAGACGTTCAGTTAAGAGTAGTTCCCGAATACCCGTTCTCACTTGAACCTGGCGAGACCGGGCTTGAAGAGATCGGCATGCTCTCTATGAATGACTTTGCGTTATTAGATTTCAGATTGCGAGTGGACGAGGACGCAATCGACGGCAAAAACACCCTTAAAGTCGAGTACAGGGACCGTGTCGATGCAGTGTGGAGCGAGGTAGAACTCAGCCTTGAGGTCGAATCTGACCGAGTTGATTTCGAGATTGCAGACATAGATAGCGTGCCTCTGCGGCTCAAACCCGGAGACGAGGACGCGAAAGTCACAGTTGAGATTCAGAACATCGGTGACGGCGACGCAGAATGCGTAAAATCGCGGCTCACGCTCCCGGCAGGATTCGATGCATCGGACAGCTACTCTGACATCGCAAATCTCGGAACCGTTACGGCAGACGCGAGTTCGCAGGCGGTCTTCTACATCGACGTTGATGAAAGCGTGCAGCCCGGCGAGCACATCGCAACGATCACAATCGACTACATGGACAAGGATTCCGACGAATACAAAGAGGAGACGCTTGATCTCAGGATTCCGATAAAGGAGACTCCGTTATTTGAGATTGTATCCTCAGAGATTGCGCCCGGCACACTTACAGTTGGCGACATGGTGACACTCACGATGCGGATCAAGAATACCGGAAGCGAGGAGGCGGAGAGCGTTCGTGTGAGGGTAATGCTCAAAAGCGAGCAGCCATTCGACTTCTCGAACGGAAATGCCTTCGATTACGTAGGTGACCTTGAGGTCGGTGAGATCGGCGAGGCTGTGCTCAAATTCGAGGTCGAGGACGATGCTGCGCTCAAGATGTATCTTCTAGATACCGAGATCAGGTGCGTTGAGGATGAGGACATCCATCTCTTCGACAAAAAGGTGTCTATCACGGTGGCTAATGTCAAGCAGAGCAATCTGGTTCTGATTTTCGTTGGCGGCGCGGTTCTGCTACTGCTGTATGTTGGGTACAGGTTTGTACGGTCGGAACGGTGACGACGATGATCTATATACCAATGCTACTACAGAGGAGTATATGATGAAGATCAATGAAATCATCTGGAAAGGAAATTTCGTTGAGAAGATAAAGAATAAACATCATGTAACCGTCTTCGAAGTGGAGGAGGTGTTGTATGGCAGAAAAAAGGTGTACCGTGTTGCAAAAGGCGATGTTGCAAGTGAAAACGTATATCTGGCACTGGGTAAAACCAGTGCAGGGCGGCATCTATCGGTTTTCTTTATCGTGAAGAGAAATCACCGTGTGTTGCCTATCAGTGCTCGTGATATGGACAATAAGGAAAGGAGGAGATATGAACGCAAATAAAAGAAAAAACGACATTCCAGAGCACTTTAGTAGTGCTGAAGCGGCAGGTGAGTTCTGGGACTCCCACTCCGCTGCCGACTACTGGGATGAACTGGAAGAAGAGGATATGGAGTTTGAGATTGGGAAACGCACATACCTGGTGCCCGTGAACGCTCAGATATACCACCTCGCAGAGAAACAGGCAGAAGCAAGACATAGCACGGTGGAGCAGATAATCAACACGCTACTGGATCGTGAACTTGTCAGAACTGACCAGTAACCAACTATAGGCGTGGGATTCGGGATTCATACCATTCGCCCGGAACGTATGTACCCGTGATAAATACAGGCACACAGCCCATGAACACAAAAAAACACATCAGAAATCTCGCCAATCTACAAGAGAAGTACCCTGTACTGATCCTGCTTGTAGTCCTCATCGCAACGGCAGTCATGGCAGACGGCGCCCTCACTGTGCAACTGGATCCCGCGTTTGAGGGTATGCTCGCCGATGATACGGACTGCATCCTGACTCAAGACCTGCTATCAAGCGATTTTGGGTCAACAGACATCATGCTACTCTTAATCGAGCTTGATTATGACTGCGACGACCATAATGCCGTAACAGATATCCGTGACCCGCGTGTAGCCGAGTA
>DAOVGE010000084.1 GCA_030672605.1 Methanosarcinales archaeon | reverse complement strand
TTTAACCGTTTATTTCCCCTCCGCGTCCCTCTGCGCACTCTGCGGTTAAATTCCCTGTTTGGTTGCAGTATGCTCCATGTCATAGGTAGTTCCTGCATAGTGAAGTCCCACGGTAGTGGTTTTAGGTACCTGAGTAGTTACAAAGTGTCAAGATTTCTGTGTTAATCTCGTGAAATCTCGTGGTTTTTTTGCCTCAGCTAAACACATACAATTGTTGCAGATCACAGGAGGGGGTCCAACGTTTATGTGCAATGAAACGACACATTCCCCAGTGCGTGATGAAATGGTAAATTCCGATATGAACAGAGTCAATTTTTCAAAAATAGCAGCCAGATATGAAGAGCACTCTCTGGTGCAGAGATCCGCAGCAGATGTGCTTCTGAAGCTTCTGGACATTAAAAAGCGTGATTGCGTCCTGGATCTGGGGTGCGGTGTCGGAAATATGGCAAGAGAGATACGGAAAATGACTGAAGGCAGAGTGATCGGGATCGATTGCTCGGAAGGGATGATTAAAGAGGCAGTAGAAAAGAGTAGGGGATTGGACATAACCTTTGAGACGAAAGGCGTGGAAGAACTGGAGGATCTGGAGTATACGGGTTGTTTCGATGCAATCTTCTGCAATTCGACCTTTCAATGGTTCAGAGATCCGAAACAAGCAGTCGAAAACTGTTATGCACTCTTGCGCGATGGCGGCAGAATCGGGGTGCAGGCGCCTGCCAGAAGAGTGTACAGCCCCAATTTCATAGAAGCGATCGAAAAAGTAAAACACGATCTGGAGGTGGGGGCGATTTTCGCTCACTTCGATGAACCATGGTTTTTCCTTGAAACCGCCGATGAATACCGGGATTTATTCGAGAAATGTGGGTTTGGTGTGGTTTTATCTGAAATCGAGTGCGTGGGAACAGAACACACTCCAGAGGGGGTTTTCAACATATTTGCGTCGGGTGCTGCTGCGGGTTATTTGAACCAGGATTTCTACGATGTTGGATTCGGATCGGATTATGTAAACTCCTTTGAGAGGATCGTGAACGATTCTTTTGTCAGGCAGGCAGACGATCGGGGGCGGGTGCTACTCAGATTCAACAGAATATTTCTGGTGGCACTCAAAGCTGCAAAAAAGATTTATCACTCTGGCGTCAATGATTATTCAGAGGAACAAAGATGACGCAATATAAAATTCCAGTGATCCCGGGCGACGGGATCGGTCCGGAAATCGTTGCAGAGGGTAAAAAGGTTCTGGATGCGGCAGGAGAGGCCTATGGATTTGATATAGACTGGATCGAATACCCGCATGGCGCAGAACATTATCTTAAGACAGGAGAACTGTTGTCAGAAGACACACTGAAAGAATTGTCCGGATACGATGCGATCTACCTCGGATCAATCGGCGATCCGCGCATTCCCCCTGGAGTGCTCGAGCAGGGAATTCTGTTGACCGCACGGTTTTATTTCGATCAATACATTAATTTGAGACCTGTCAAGCTTCTGAAAGGAGTCGATACTCCGCTAAAGAATAAAGGACCTGAAGACATCGATTTTGTCGTGGTGCGTGAGAACACCGAGGACCTGTACATCGGAGTCGGCGGGCGCGCTTCTGCCGGCAGAAGCCATGGCACAGCAGAGATTGTGCGTAATCTATACAGCGTAAAGTTCGATCTGGATATCGAGACCGATTCTGACGAGATTGCGTACCAGATCGGGCTGATCAGCAGACGCGGCACCGAGCGCGTGATTCGATATGCGTTCGAGCTCGCATCCGATCCTTCACGGAGAAAGCATCTCGCGTCCGTTGACAAGGCTAATGTCATGACCGACATCTACGGGTTCTGGAGAGAGGTCTTCACATCGGTTGCGCACGACTACCCGGATGTCACGACCGATTTCAACTTCGTGGACGCCATCTGCATGTGGTTTGTGAAGAATCCGGAGTGGTTCGATGTGGTGGTCACGCCGAACATGTTCGGGGACATCATAACCGATCTCGGCGCGATGATCCAGGGCGGACTCGGGCTTGCACCCGGCGGAAACATCAATCCGGACGGCGTCTCCATGTTCGAGCCGATACACGGGAGCGCACCAAAGCATCGCGGTCTGAACAAGGTCAATCCGACCGCAACGATCTGGGCGGGTGCGATGTTAATCGAAGAACTCGGAGAGCGTGATGCTGCGAACGCTATTGTGGGCGCAATCGAGGACAACCTGCTGGACGGGACTGTCAATACTTACGATCTCGGAGGGCAATCCAAAACGAGCGACGTCGGGGACGATATCGCCAGACGGGTGCGTGCAGGCATGTAGAGCCGGTTACATAAGACAGGATGAACGGTAGGCAGGAATTTGGGAAGATCTGAAGACTGAAGAATCTTTCAGTCGCGTGATTCCTTGCCCGCCATTCTGACCAAAATTATGGCATCTCCCACTTCGCAAGCTACAAAACTTCTGGTAGTGACATCCCCGGCTATATCTCCGCCATTATCCAAAGTTCCGTTTTGTAAACCTCTTTTGCACGCCTCGCAACCTCATAAGCCCGATCCTTCGGAATCACAACGACACCACGGTCATCACCATTCCCCCTGCCTGCAATCTATCACTCTATAGCGGTGAACACGCAAGCCAACACATCCGGAGAGATCCACAACCCGGCATTAACCAATTGTTGTATCGATTCGATTGCATCGTTCCGAGTGGTGATATCTGTTTCATACGCCCGTATCACAACACCCAGGCATCCGATGGCTCGCAATCCTGACATCTTTGCAGCAACCCTCGCCATCTTATCATCCGCAAGAAACTCCCTGATCTTCAGATGCATCGCAAGGGAGAGTGCATACATCTCGCCCCTGTGCAATCCCAGTTTCTCCCATACATTGCTTATTTCAGGAGAAAGTTCCACTTCGTTCACTTTTATCCATCCATTTTCGATCTCTGAAATTATCAGAGAAGAAGCGTCATCGTCGTGCTTTGTAACTTCGTCTCGAACCTGAATCGGAATGATAATCTCTGAAAATAAATGCCTGAGTAGGTCCAATCTTCCGATCTTGGCAAAGAGAATAAGGGCTTGCAGAAAAATAAAGTAGCATTTTTGGCAGGTAGACCCTGGGG
>DAOVGE010000191.1 GCA_030672605.1 Methanosarcinales archaeon | reverse complement strand
CCCGTCCCCCCAGCTTCACAACAGCCCGTTACCAGGCTGGGTGTGGGGTTCGGTTCTGAGGTGGTGGCTAGCCTTTCCTCAGGCTGGATTTTCACCAGCTGGCGAGTATGAATTTATCTCGGCACTCTCGTGAAATTCGTGCCATTCGTGATCTTCGCGTCCCCAACACATTATGGACACAATTTATCTACGAGATGTTTGCAACGCGAATTACCAAAGAGCCAATGTTCACACTCGCGAATTGTCAGAGAGCCGTTTTTTCTTGCGATTTGCTATCTGGGGACACATCCGAAAATTCCCGCGATACTATGAAGAAATACATACCATATAGATTACCTATATAAATATTGGGGTAAACTACATATACCCCAATCAATGATATGATGGCAATGATATCGGCGACAGAAGAGATTACCGGATCGTTGAGGATGATAGTCAGATTCATGGTGGAGATTTTGCTTATGCCCAATTCAGCAAGAGCGAACGCCTGCACGACAGTGCTTCGAAGATACGGGAACACATGAACCGGAAAATCAGCGAAAAAATAATCGAAATGCTTCTGTTCGCATCAGCAGCGACCGCAATTATAATTGTTGCACTGATTTTGATCTTTCTCTTGAAAGAGGGTCTTCCGATCCTCACAAAAGTGGGAGTCATCGATTTCTGTCTTGGGATGCGGTGGAATCCGATTGCGATGGTCGGGGAGCCCACATACGGGATCTTTCCGATGATTGTTGGATCGTTCTATGTTGCGATCGGATCGCTCGTCCTTGCCGTGCCTTTTGGGATTGCGTGCGCAGTCTTTCTCGCCGAGATCGCACCGTCGTGGGCACGGTCTCTTCTCAAGCACTCAATCGAACTTCTGGTCGGAATCCCATCCGTGATCCTCGGGTTTGTCGGACTTGTGCTGCTCGTCCCGTTCATCAGAGATCATTTCGGAGGATGGGGCTTCTCCATCCTCGCATCTTCGATCATCCTTGCGATAATGGCACTTCCGCATATCATCAGCGTATCAGATGATGCAATCAGGGCTGTTCCGAAGGACTATAAGGAAGCGTCGCTTGCGCTCGGCGCAACGCACTGGCACACGATCAGGAAAGTGATCCTGCCGAGCGCACGGTCAGGGATCGTTGCCGCAGTCATACTTGGAATGGGTAATTCCATCGGCGAAACAATGGCGGTCTTGATGGTTGCGGGCAATGTCCCGATGCTCTCGGATCCGATCTATGATATTCTCGATCCTGTAAGACCGATGACCTCAAATATTGTGCTTGAGATGGGTTATGCGACAGGAGACCATGCAAGTGCGCTCTTTGCGACAGGAATCGTGCTCTTCATCGTGGTCGCTCTACTGAATATGATATCGCATAAGGCACTGAAATCAAGGATGGGGACAACGCGATGACCGCATCAATCTCACCGGCGACATCAGACAAAGCAGCAAAGGTGATGCTGTGGCTATCCGCATCCATAGCCATACTGACACTCTTGTTTATTCTCGGTTATATCGTGATTAAAGGGCTTTCGGTGGTGAATCTCTCGTTCCTGCTCGATTCACCGAGATTAAGCGGGGCAGAAGGTGGTATCTCCCCTGCTATTATGGGGACGCTCTGTGTTGTGACGGTGGCACTGCTTGCCGCTATTCCTATCGGCATCGGCGCTGCGATATACCTCACAGAGTATGCTCCGGAATGTGCAGCAACCCACATCATCACCTTCGGTGTCGAGTGTCTGGCAGGTGTCCCCTCGATCGTGATCGGACTCTTTGGATACGCATTCCTTGTGATCTATCTCGGATTCGGTTTCTCGATCCTCTCAGGCGGGCTTGCGCTGATGTTCATGATATTACCATGGACTGTCAGAGCATCAGAAGAGGCGATCAAAACAGTGCCACAGGCTTTGCGTGAGGCAAGTCTTGCACTCGGTGCAACAAAGTGGCAGACCGTGAGCAGGGTGGTGCTTCCGAGTGCGATTCCAGGCATCATGACCGGGGTTATACTTGGGGTAGGAAAAGCGATCGGGGAGACTGCAGTCATCATGTTCACAGCCGGGTCATCGCTTCTGATGCCGACTTCTCTCTTCGATCCAGTGCGTGTGCTGCCGTATCATCTTTATATCCTTGCATCAGAAGGGATATCTGACAGAATGGCTTACGGCAGTTCGGTTGTGCTGCTCGCGATGGTGCTTGTGATCAACCTTGCAGCGATTACGATACAGTGGCATTACGGGAGACATTATGTCAGAAATTGAAATCGAGAGCAGAAACCTGGATTTATGGTACGGCAGCGCGCAGGCGCTAAAGACGATAACGATGGCGGTACCTGAGAAGAAGGTGACCGCGATAATCGGACCATCCGGCTGCGGCAAGTCCACGTTCATCCGCTGCATCAACCGGATGAATGACCTAATAAAGGACTGCCGCGTAACTGGCGAGTTGCTCTTCGAGGGCATGGATATCTACGGCAAAGACACGGACGTGGTTGCGCTCAGAAAGAAGATCGGAATGGTATTCCAGAAGCCCAATCCGTTCCCGATGTCGATATATGATAATGTTGCCTACGGACCCCGCCTGCACGGTGTTACAAAGAACGAAGAACTGGACAGAATCGTTGAGGAGAGTCTAAAAGCTGCTGCGCTCTGGGATGAGGTCGCAGGAATTTTGGACAGGTCCGCGCTCGGTCTGAGTGGCGGGCAGCAGCAGCGGCTCTGCATCGCACGGACGCTTGCAGTTGAGCCAAAGGTCGTGCTATTTGATGAGCCGTGCAGCGCGCTCGACCCGATCTCGACTGCCAAGATCGAGGATCTGATCAACAACTTAAAGCGCGACTACACGATCATAATCGTCACGCACACCATGCAGCAGGCTGCCCGGGTCTCCGATTTCACCGCGTTCTTTTTGCTTGGCGAGTTAATCGAGTTCGGGAAGACGAAGCAGATCTTGGAGATGCCTGAGAGGAAGAGTACAGAGGATTACATCACCGGACGGTTCGGGTGACGTGGTGAAATACCGCCCTTCTGTGGGATGCCTTTGCAGAAACAGAATGCCTGCACAGTATGCCAATCATTAACTGTTGCAGAGCATAACAACCACCATGCACCTCAATCTCGCATGGGCGATCACAGGCGCGGGACACTACCTCGTAGAGAGCTACGATGCATTCAGGCAGCTTATGGGGAATGACACACAGATCAGGGTCACAATCTTTGCATCACAGTCAGCAGAAGAGGTTTTGCGGATGTACGGATTATTCGATGGGCTTGCAACCATTGCAAACGGCGATTACCTCAAAGAACTGTTTCTGGAGAGCGAGCAGGGCAGAAGTTCACCAAAGGTCGGCAGGTTTCTTCTGGAGAAGTATGATGCGCTCTTTGTAACGCCAGCGACCTCGAATACCGTTGCAAAGATTGTGCACGGCATAGCCGACTCGCTTCCCACGAATGCGGTTGCGCAGGCTGTGAAGGGGGGCGTCCCGGCCTATATCGTGCCTGTTGACATCGAGGGCACCATCCGCTCAAAGATGCCGTACACAATCGACCGCGAGATATGCGCCCGGCACGACTGCGAGACCTGTGTTCCTGCGGAAGAGTGTCCACAGGGGGCAATTGACGCCCAGATCGATCTTCTGCGATGCAATGGCTGCGGCGAGTGCGCTCCGAGATGCCCGTATGGCGCAATCAGGGGGGGATATGCCGAGATCAGGGTTAGGGATGTTGATATGCGGAATACGGCAGAGCTTGGAGCGATGGATGGAATCACGGTCTTGAGGCATCCGGAGGCGGTGCTTTCTGCTATTTCTGAGTTGTGAATCGCGTAAACGATCCGGATTGTCACAATGACAATCACGGCGTCTGGTTCTGATGGATTATGTGGTTTTTTAAAAGATGGTGAAAAGGGCACTGTCGATTTTTGCTCCGAAAATAGGTGGCACATTTTCATGCTTAGGGGACACCGAAAAATAACCTATCGAAATCAACTCCCCCCACGCACACCAGCATCTCTTGATAATATAGAATAATTCCATTTAGGATGCAATGAGTGTTGTTGTATTTGTAGTTGCGCCATATCGTCATCCGAAAACTTGATTCCATTCTCATATTCTCGCTCATCTATGTGTGCTGCCACGCTCAGACCTTTGTTTGTTGTCGTACCACCAATCAGTTTAATGACAGTTTCATAACTGACCAGAGGCTGTCCCCGCCAGTTCATACTGATAAATGAGAACATACAA
>DAOVGE010000108.1 GCA_030672605.1 Methanosarcinales archaeon | reverse complement strand
GACATTCAAATGCTTCAAAGCTGATAAGAAGTCAGGTATCATTAGTCTTTCCGGAGCCACGTACAGAATACTGATCATATTCTCTGCCAGGTCTAATTTTACGTTTCGCATCTCATCAAAACAAAGAGAGCTATTTATATGGGCTGCGGCGATCCCATTCGCCTTCAAAGCGTCAACCTGATCCTTCATCAAGGCGATGAGTGGGGACACAACAATCGTTACACCTTCGAGGAGAAGGGCTGGTAACTGGTAGCATAGAGATTTGCCGCCACCCGTTGGCATCAGGACGAAAACATCCTTTTTCAGCAGAATATCCTGGATAACCGCCTCCTGGAGATGTAAAAATGTGGTGTAGCCGAAATATTTTTGTAGCGCATGATATGCGGGCACCATGTCGATTTCATTCTTTTCAAGCTCGGCGTTGCTGTGCTTGACTGTGTATTTATCAACATGATCCAACGTCTTTTTTTGTTGCATAGTGTGCATGGTTGCTGTTTTATAAATCCACCAAGTGTTGAAAAATCCACCGGTCATTCGTAATCAAATTAAATCTGCCATAGATCGCGATATGTATAAAGGTTATCGGCATTCCAAAAATTGAAATTCTCAACAAATTTGTAATGGTCAATCCGACCATGAACACAAGAGCGACAATGCTCACACAACATGATCGCCAACAGAATGGTTTTCTTTCTTTGCGTCTTTGCACCCTCGCATCTTTCTCGTTTTTGTTTCCCAATTCAACGCAAAGGCGCAAAGACACAAGGGGCGTTATTAATCTCCACCTTCACGTCTTGCATGCTGTTGCGCATGACGCTTACTATGCCCCAATACGATCCTGCTCATTCTTCCGATTCCACACACATCTCCACGACTTCACACATACCCGTATTCCCGATATGTGAGATCCAGTTCCTGCTTCAGTTTCGAGAGGTACAGTCCGTAGATCTCATGAGAAAAATCGATCCATCCGTGTTCCTGGGACAACATCTCCTCAAACTCCTTCTCTGACTCGGTTTCCCCTTTGACGCCGAGATCTTTTATGGAATCCCAGTGCACCTCGAGATATTCAAAGAGCGAGGTCTCTGCAAAGGTCTTTGGCACGAGAGGGGATGATGCCACAATCTCATTCATCAGTCCATGCTCCTTTGCGCGCTCCTCGTCCGTGATTCCGGATCGCTCGATTGCGGGCTTTATCGCCTGCTCACTGATCGTGCGTTTCTCATCGACTTTGAGATACTTGTGCCCGTGCGTATCTATGTGCTCGGTGTACATCTTGTTCTGGGTCAGTTCGTGTTCGAGCGCAAAATGCAGTTCATGCTCGCTTGCCCGCTCGATGTATGTCCGGTTGATCGCAATTATCGGGAACCAGTATATCTTGAAGAAGAAACGTCTGTTCATCGCAAACGCGTAGTCGAGAACTCCCGGATGCTGCGCGAAGATTGATGGCGTGAACGAGACGGCATCCATAGACAACAGTAGGATGTTCTGTAACCGGTCACGTCCGACCATCTCCTCGATCTGCGCACGGATATCTCCGGTGATCGCAGTGTACATCGACGGGGGATCGCTCTGGTACCTCTTGTAGCGTCCGAGTATCACCTCTATCTCGGATCTCTCGAGATGTTTCATCGATTCCGCAACGCTGGATGCGACCGATTCGATCCAGGTGCGGTAGTTCCGTTCGAACAATTCCCTGTCCTTCTCGCCGAACATGTTGATACTGTATGGGGCAGTGGTTAATGAAGATAACGCAAACCATTAATACGATCGCCACCAATATTTTCTGCAATGGGGTTTGGAATATCTGTTGCCACGGCAATCATTGCTATCGGGCTGATCCTGACCGCAACCGTGCACTATGAACGCGTCAGCAATAGTTGTGAGTCGCTGCAGGATGCCAGAGACGAGAAGCATGCGATGAGGCTATCCGAACTGGATACCGTAATTGGGGTGTATAGTACCTCGCAATGCCGCTATGAGGATCGGGGGGAAATTGAGAACACGTCCGGAAGCGATAATTTTTACATCAAAAATACCGGAACGACTTCTATTGACAAAGCCGATCTCATCGTGCTCGTAAATGGCGCAATCGACAGCTTCAACCCGGAATTGTCCGGATGGCTCTATCCTGGAGATGGGTTTCAGGCGACGCTCGATCTGGACATTGGCTACGATGTGAAGATCGTGACAGCGAACGGAAGATCGGTTCATGCCGGGGTGGTCTGAATGGCTGGAATGCCTGCATCACAGGCGATCTTCTTTATCGCATCGGTTATCATCGCATCCGTTGTTGTGGTTGCGTTGTACGGAACTACAGGCTCGCTATCAGGCGCTGTGGTTGTGAGAAACTCCCACCTCACCGATCAGCTGAAAAGCGAGATTGTGATCATCAATGACCCGGCTGCATCCTCGCATCCGGGGGTGTATGTGCTGAATACGGGGAAGACGTCGCTTGACAATTCGACAGACACCATAGCGCTTCTGGTCAACGGGGTGTACCAGACGATTCTCACGTCCGATATCGAGAACGATGACGGCGATCTCCAGTGGGAACCCTCAGAGGTTGTGAATCTCACGATTTCCGGTGTAAATCCTGCAGGAAAGTCCATAAAAGTGGTCGTCGCAAACGGGGTGTCAGATACGGAGCAGCTATGAAGAAACGTACTTACTCAATATTGTGTGGATATTTGCATATAAAACCACGAGATTACACAAGATTAACACAGAAATCTTGTGAAAATCTGTGTAATCGTGTGGTTCTTGCCATACGGTATGGGCATGTTCGAAGAAACTATGAAGATCGATGATTGCAGAGCGGACGTCGGTGCCAGCATACTGATTCTCTTCATCGCAACGATTTTGATCACCGGAATCGTTGTGACCGCGCTGACCGGCACAACCAACATGTTCGTAAATAAGGCTGAGAAGACCGGAGAAGAGTCAAAAGAGCATGTGACAACCGGAATTAACATCATATCCGTGAGCGGAAAGATGACTGGCGATGGCATTTCCAGCTTTGGCATACTCCTTGAACCGGTCACAGGGAGTGGAATTATCACAATCGATGCTCTGGTCATCAGGGTCGGCGTAGACGGCAGGACTCCTGTGTTTTTGAGGTACAACAAGACCTCGGACTCCTGCGGAGACGGTTTCTTCAATGTCAGCCGGTGGATACGGATCGAAGGCGATGCAGCAGATAGGGCGGATGATCCCTACATCGAATGCGGCGATATGATCGAGATTGGCATCGATACAACAGCGAGCGCGTCCGATTTCAGCCCGAACACCGAAATTACGATCCTGCTCCTGCTTGAGGAAGGTTTCAATGCCAGAACCGAGTTCAGAACTCCGCTCACCTACGTTTCTAGCGAATACGTGGAGTTGCACGGCTGAAAACCTGGGAGGGGGTTGCCGGGGATGTCTCGCGGGTATGCGGGCTCTACAATTCTATTATCCCTCCGCCGCCCGCACAATCATCAGCGCGTCGAGCGCGGTGATGCGCCCGTCGTAGTTGACGTCCGCGACATTGTCATATCCGCCGCGGGCTGCGAGCTGGAGCGCGACCCTCGCGTCCATTGCGGCAACGGCGTTATTGTGGGTCCACATACCGCACCATGGCGCAATCAGAGGATAGTGATCCATATTCAAGCCGCCCGGGATCGGGTGTGGGTCATTGCCGATGCCGTCGCCGTCAGGATCGGTGCCGTTGTAGTTGGAGTAGTAGTTGCCAGCGGTTGTGGAGTTCCACTGGTTTGTGGAGGGGTCGTATGCGTTTATGGTGTTGGCGATGATGCAGAGGGACACGATGAATATCGCGACAAGTTTCTTCACGTCCATTTATTGCTTCCTCCGATTGTTCATGAACAG